>RFSW01000001.1 GCA_009923755.1 Betaproteobacteria bacterium
CCTCGGAAAAGAAGAACGTGCTGGTCGACAGCTACGTCAAGTGGCGCATCAAGGATGTTCGGCAGTTCTACATCTCGGTGAATGGCGACGAGACGCGCGCCGCTACCCGACTGGCCCAGACCATCAACTCGAGCTTGCGCGACGAGTTCGGCAGCCGCACCGTGCGCGATGTCGTGTCGGGTGAGCGTGACAAGATCACCATCGCCATGCGTGAGACTGCCAACAAAGAGGCGCAGAAGATCGGTGTCGAAGTGGTCGATGTGCGCATCAAGCGCGTCGAGCTGCCGGCAGAGGTGAGCGAGTCGGTGTTCCGCCGCATGGAGGCGGAGCGCAAGCGCGTCGCCAATGAGTTGCGCTCGACCGGCGCGGCCGAGAGCGAGCGTATTCGCGCGGACGCTGACAAGCAGCGCGAGGTGATCCTCGCCGAGGCTTACCGTGAGGCTCAGCGCACAAAGGGCTTGGGAGACGCTCGCGCCGCCGAGATCTACGGCCGTGCCTACGGTGCCGATGGCGAGTTCTATGCTTTCTACCGTAGCCTCGAAGCTTACCGGTCAAGCTTCAAGGACCGTTCCGACATGATGGTGCTGGACCCGTCGAGCGACTTCTTCAAGTACATGAAGAAGTCGGGGCGCTGATCGCCCGTCGCTGTCCGTCGCGCCCCGTCCACCATGCGCAACTGGGTCCTGCCCGACCAGATCGAGGATGTCCTGCCTGGGCGCGCCTGGCAGATGGAGGCGCTCCGTCGCCGCTTGCTCGACGGCTTCGACGCCGCCGGCTATGACTTGGTGGCGCCGCCACTGATCGAGTTTCTCGACTCTTTGCTTACCGGCACCGGCGCCGACCTCGACGCGCAGACCTTCAAGCTCACCGATCCGCTGGGTGGACGGCTGCTCGGTATTCGTGCCGACATCACGCCGCAGACCGCACGTATCGACGCCCACCTGCTCGCCGAGAGCGGCGTCACCCGTCTCTGCTACGCCGGCCAGGTGCTGCAGGCGCGGCCTTCGGCCATGCACCACTCGCGTGAGCCCTACCTGGTCGGTGCGGAGTTGTATGGAGACGCCGGCATCTGCGCCGACCTCGAGGTGCTGCGCCTGATGGTTGATGGCCTGACGCCGTTGTGCGAGACAGACGGCCTGCCGCCCCTGCTGCTTGATTTCGGGCACGCCGGGATCTTTCGTGCCTTGGTCGCCGACGCCCCGCCCCACGTCGCCGCCCAGCTCCTACCGCTGATCGCAGCCAAGCAGGGAGATGTGGTGGCGCAGCAGGCACGTGGTCTGGAGCACGCGGAGGCGCTGGCACGGTTGTGTACGCTGTACGGCGGGGTCGAGGTGCTCGAGCGTGCCGCCGATGGCTTGCCGGACTTGCCGGCGGTGCAGATGGCGCTCGCCAGCATGCGCCAGGTCGCCTCGGGGCTGGCCGGCCTGCCGGTGATGCTGAGCTGCGACCTCGGGGAATTGCGCGGTTTCAGTTACCACAGCGGGCTGGTGTTTTCTGTTTACGCGCAGGGCGGCAGCGACGCCATTGCAAATGGTGGACGCTACGATGAGGTCGGTCGCGCCTTCGGGCGAGCACGGCCGGCCACCGGCTTCAGCGTCGACCTGAAGGAACTCGTGCGCCTGCTCCCGGCGCCCGCTCCGCGCTCGCCAAGGCCGACGGCCTGACCGCGCGGCACACGCACTCAAGGAAACAGGCATGGCAGCAAGAAATCTGGTGGTGATCGGCACCCAGTGGGGTGACGAGGGCAAGGGTAAGGTGGTCGACTGGCTGACCGACCACGCCCAGGGCGTGGTGCGTTTTCAGGGCGGCCACAACGCCGGCCACACCTTGGTGATCAGCGGCAAGAAGACTGTGCTGCACCTCATCCCGTCGGGCATCCTGCGCGAGGGCGTGGCCTGCTACATCGGCAACGGCGTGGTGGTGAGCCCGCAGGCCTTGCTTGACGAGATCGACACGCTGCACAAGGCCGGTGTGGACGTTGCTAGCCGCTTGCGCATCTCCGAGGCCTGCCCGGTTATCCTGCCCTACCATGTAGCCGTGGACCAGGCGCGCGAGAACGCGCGCGGCGCCGCCAAGATTGGCACCACCGGTCGCGGCATCGGCCCCTGCTACGAGGACAAGGTGGCGCGCCGCGCGGTGCGCTTGCAGGACCTGTTCCACCGCGAGCGACTGGCCGCCAAGCTCGGCGAGGTGCTCGACTTCCACAATTTCGTGCTCAAGCACTACTTCCGCGCGCCGGTGGTCGATTTCGCCCAGACGCTGGACGAGGCGCTTCACTTGGCTGAGCGCATCCGTCCGATGATCGCCGATGTGCCGCGCCTGCTTTATGAGGCCAACCGCGACGGCCACAACCTGCTGTTCGAGGGCGCGCAAGGTACGTTGCTGGACGTCGACCACGGCACCTATCCGTTCGTCACCAGCAGCAACTGTCTGGCCGGGGCGGCGAGTGCCGGTGCTGGCGTCGGTCCACACACCTTGCACGCTGTCCTCGGGATCACCAAGGCCTACACCACCCGCGTTGGCAGTGGTCCGTTCCCCACCGAGCTCGACGACGAAGTCGGCAAGCACCTGGCCACGAGGGGCAACGAGTTCGGCTCGACCACCGGCCGCGCACGCCGCGTCGGCTGGTTCGACGCCGCCGCGCTCAAGCGTTCGATCCAGATCAACGGCGTCACCGGCCTGTGCGTGACCAAGCTCGACGTACTTGATGGCGTTGAGGACGTGCGCATCGCCGTGGGCTATCGCATGCCGGACGGCACCGTGGCGGACATCCTGCCGGTGGGTGCCGAGTCGCTGCAGACCGTCGAGCCGGTCTATGAGGAGATGCCGGGCTGGAAGGAGAGCACGCAGGGCGTGCGCGACTTTGATCTTCTGCCAGCCAACGCCCAGCGTTACCTCAAGCGCATCGAGGCGCTCTGTGAGGTGCCGGTCGACATGATCTCCACCGGCCCCGATCGCGACGAGACCATCCTGCTGCGGCACCCGTTCGAGGGGTAGGGGCAGCCTACTACCTCGGGAAGTGGGGGCGGCCCACTACCTCCGGTGGTGACTTTCCTCGCTCCCCGAGCTTCGCTAGGTCGCTTCGGAAAGACCACCGGACGGGGGCCGCCCTTGGAGCGTCGTAGTGGGGGCGGCCAGGGCGGTTTTTGGCCCAAAAACCAACAAAAAACCCGGCCAATGCCGGGTTTTCTGTGTCTGGCGGGCAAATCCCACGCTTGAGCGTGATTTGCTTTCGCGGGGCGATCAGGCCTCTGCGACCACCAATACCTTGATCTCCACCACCACATCCTGGTGCAGCGCAACGGTAACACCGTGTTCGCCCAGGGTCTTGAGGGGGCCATCAGGCATACGCACATTCATTTTCTCGACCGCTTGCCCGGCCTTGCCCAGCGCCTCAGCGATGTCGGCGTTGGTGACCGAGCCGAACAGCTTGCCATCGACGCCGGCTTTTTGTGCCACCGTGACGACCATATCGGTCATCGCAGCGGCTTGCGCCTGTGCAGCCGTCAGACGGGCCGCCTCAGCAGCTTCGAGCTCGGCACGGCGCGCCTCGAAAGCAGCGATATTGTTTTGCGTGGCGCGCTTGGCCTTGCCCTGCGGGATGAGGAAGTTACGGGCGTAGCCGTCCTTGACCTTGACCACGTCACCCAGTTGACCCAGGTTGACGACCTTTTCCATGAGGATGATCTGCATGGCGGTCTCCTCAGTGCAGGTCGGTGTAGGGCAGCAACGCGAGGAAACGCGCGCGCTTGATCGCTTCCGACAGCTGGCGCTGGTAGAACGCGCGAGTGCCGGAAATGCGAGCCGGGGTGATCTTGCCGTTCTCGGTAATGAAGTCTTTCAGCAGTTCGACGTCCTTGTAGTCGATCTGCTCGACCTTCTCCGCGGTGAAACGGCAGAACTTCTTGCGGCGGAACAGCGCCTTGGCGCCGGCGCCTTCGCGCTTCTTCTTGAAATCACGAGCCATGTTCGGGGGTCCTGTAAGTGGGGCACTCAGGCCGGTTCAGCGGGCGCGGCTGCTTCGGCGGCGGAGCCGGCGATGACGTTGCGCGACTTCTCTTCCTTCATCATCGGCGAGGGGTCGGTGTAGGCCTTGTCCTGACGGATGGTGAGGTGGCGCAACACGGCGTCGTTGAAGCGGAAGGCGTCTTCCAGCTCGGCGAGCACGGTCGAGTCGCACTCGATGTTCATCAGAACGTAGTGCGCCTTGTGGATTTTCTCGATCGGGTAAGCCAACTGACGGCGGCCCCAGTCTTCCAGACGGTGTACGCGGCCTCCGCCGTTGCCAACGGTGGCGCGATAGCGTTCGATCATTCCCGGAACCTGTTCCGACTGGTCCGGATGCACGATGAACACGATCTCATAGTGACGCATCGCATCTCCTTGTGGATGAGAGCCTGCCGGTGCGAAGCGGTCAGGCAAGGTGGGGCCGGTGCAAAACCGGCAGGACAGTGCCGGCAATCGACACGGAAAGCCCAATATTATGCGGCTTACAGAAGCGCTCGGCAAGCTCCGTTTAGTGTCCGCTGAACTACGCTGGCAGGCGTCGTCGCGTCTCCGCCAGGCAGATGCCGGTTGAGACGGAGAGGTTGAGGCTTTCCACCGAGCCGCTCATCGGGATGTGCGCCAAGACGTCGCAATGCTCGCGCGTCAGCCGTCGCAGACCCGAGCCCTCGGCGCCGATCACCCAGGCCATCGGCAGGCGCAGGGCGATGTCGTAGAGCGGCTGCGAGCCATCCATGTCGGCACCGACTGTCAGCACGTCGCCGTCGGCCAGCTGCTCGAGGAAACGCGCTAGGTTGGTGACCATCAGGTAGGGCACGGTCTCGGCGGCGCCGCAAGCCACTCGCGAGACCGCCGGCGTAAGCCCGACGGCGCGGTCCTTGGGAGCCACCACGGCGTGCACGCCAAAAGCGTCCGCCACGCGCAGACAGGCCCCCAGATTGTGCGGGTCTTGGCAGCCATCGAGTACCAGCAGCAGCAGGCTGTCGCCGGCGCTTTCGATCACTGCGTCGATGTCGGTGGCCAGCGTTTGCGCCGTCACGCGGGCGACCACGCCTTGGTGGCGCGCGCCGCGTGTCAGTCCATCGAGCCGATCAGGGGTGGCCGGATGGACCCGCACCTTGTGCTCACCGGCCAGCGCGATAAGCCCCTTGAGGCGGCCATCGCGACGGTTGTCGGCGAACCAGATCTCCTGCACCGACGCAGGGTTCTGGCGCAGGCGCGCGGTGATGGCGTGAAAGCCCCAGAGCAGGGGATCAGTGGCCACGGCTGCTGCCTCCCGCCGGCTTGCCAGCTGCTGGGCGGCTCGTGTCCCCGGTGGCCGCTGTCTTGCGGCCGCGGCCGCGACCCTTGCCGGCCGCGGTCGGCTCGACTTCGCCAACATCCGGGGCGCCCTCCACCAGCGAGAAGTCGATGCGTGTGGTCTCCACATCGGCACGCACCACCTGCACCGTCAAGCGGTCACCCAGGCGGAACTGCCGGCCGGTGCGCTCACCGAGGAGGCGGTGCTTGTCGGCCTCAAAATGGAAGTAGTCGGTGCCCAGTTCGGAGATGTGCACCAGCCCTTCGATGAACACCTCGTCCAGCGTGACGAAGATGCCGAAACCGGTCACTGCGCTCACCGTGCCGGCGAACACCTCGCCGACGCGTTCACTCATAAACGTGCACTTGAGCCAGTTCAGGACATCGCGGCTGGCTTCATCGGCGCGTCGTTCGGTCATCGAGCACTGGTTGCCGAGAGCGTTCCAGTCGCCGGCGTCGTAGGCCTTTTTCTTGACGACCGCTTTGATGGCGCGGTGCACCAAAAGATCGGGATAGCGGCGGATCGGGCTGGTGAAGTGTGCGTAGGCCTCATAGGCCAGCCCAAAGTGGCCGATGTTCTCGGGGCTGTACACCGCCTGGCTGAGCGAGCGCAACATCACGGTCTGCAGCAGGCTGGCGTCGGGGCGCTCGCGGACCTGACTCAACAATTTGCCGTAATCCGAGGCGGAAGGCTTGTCGCCGCCGCCCAGCCCGAGGCCGAATTCCGACATGAAGGCGCGCAGCTTCTCCAGGCGATCGAGCGCGGGGCCGTCGTGGACCCGGTAGAGCGCCGGGTGCTCGGCGCGGATCAAGAGATCGGCAGCGCACACATTCGCTGCCAGCATGCACTCCTCGATCAATCGGTGGGCATCGTTGCGCACCACCGGCACCACGCGCTCGATGCGGCCTTCCTTGGTGAAAAGGATCTGCGTCTCGGTAGTCTCGAAGTCGATGGCGCCGCGCTTGGCGCGTGCGCCCAGCAGTGCCTTGAACACGGTATCGAGGTTCTGCAGTTCGGGCAGCAAGCGGCGTGTGTCGTCGTCCAGCGGGCCGCCAGAGAGCGCATTCCACACCCGGGTGTAGGTGAGCCGCGCCTGCGAGTGCATCACTGCCGGGTAGAAGCGGTACTCGCCGATCTCGCCCTTGGCGCTGATGTGCATGTCACAGACCATGCACAGCCGGTCGACCGCGGGATTGAGCGAACAGAGACCGTTGGACAGCGCCTCCGGCAGCATGGGGATCACTCGCCGCGGAAAGTACACCGAATTGCCACGCGCCACCGCCTCCTTGTCCAGCGCGTCGCCCGGCTGAACGTAGTGGCTGACGTCAGCGATCGCCACCAGCAGCCGCCAGTCTTTGCCCTTTGGTTCGCACCACACGGCGTCGTCAAAGTCTTTGGCTGTTTCTCCATCAATCGTCACCAGCGGCAGCTGGCGCAGGTCTTCGCGGCCGCGGAGGTCGGTCTTGCGAACCTCGGCCGGCAGCGCGCCTGCTTGCTTGATCGCTTCCGGCGGGAATTCGTAAGGCAGATCATGCTTCCGCAGGGCGATCTCGATCTCCATGCCCGAATCGCCATAGTTCCCGAGCACCTCGATGACCCGCGCGGTAGGTTCGGCGGTGGGCGAGGGCTGGGTCAGCAGCTCGACGGTGACCACCTGGCCGGGCTGCGCGCCGGCGTGCTGGCCGGGAGCGATGAGGATGTCTTGGGCGATGCGGCGGTTCTCAGCGGCTACGAACCAGATGCCGTTCTCGCAGTAGATGCGGCCCACCAGCGTGCGGTTCTTGCGTTGCAGGACCTCGACGATGGCGCCCTCCGGCCGGCCGCGGTTGTCGCGGCCCTTGAGTCGCACAACCACGCGGTCGCCATGCAGCACCTGGTGCATCTCGCGCGGCGAGAGCCAGACGTCGGCTGAGCCGTTGTCGGGGATGCAAAAGCCAAAGCCGTCCGGGTGGCCTTCTACCCGCCCGGGCAGCAGGTCCATTTTCTCCATCAGGCCGATCGCGCCGCGGCGGTTGCGCAGGATCTGGCCATCTCGTTCCATCGCGGCCAGGCGCCGGCTGAACACCTCGAACTCGGCGGGTGTGACCCCCACCAGCTTGGCCAGCTGTATCTCGCCGAGCGGCACGCCCTGTTCGCGCAGCACCTGCATCACATATTCGCGCGAGGGCAGGGGGTTGTCGTAGCGCTGCGTCTCGCGCGCGAGGAAGGGGTCGCGGTCGCGCGGCGAGGCGCCTGAGGTGGCGCGCTTGCGGCCAGAGGCGGCGCTGCGCGTCGCGGGTACGGTACTGCGGGTGGAAGCGGCTTTGGCGGCGGTGCGTGTACCGCTCTTTTTCGGGGTCTTCATTGATTTCCAGTGGGGTTTTGTATAGTCTGCGCCCTCCTGAGCTGCCCAGGTGGCGAAATTGGTAGACGCACTAGGTTCAGGTCCTAGCGGTGGCAACACTGTGGAGGTTCGAGTCCTCTCCTGGGCACCAAGCATCAGTGACTGAGAGTGATCGCCCGTTGTAAATCAACGGCCTCGCTCTGCGTTGTGCGCTGGTGTGCGCCTCTGCAGGCCGTTGTCACCACACTCCGCTTGCACAACATCCAGAACCCACCGGAGAAGACACGCTCTGGCTTGAGCGTCGTCGAACCACTCGCCAGCGAACAAAAACCGCCACGGGTTCTAGTGTCACTCCGATAGTACATCAAGCCTCACAACCTTGGCCGCAGCATCTTGGTGTGGCCGCGCACGCCCTCGACAAGCACTGCGCTGTCACCGTCACGCCACCACCGCAGACCACCGCCAGTTGGGATGGCGAGCCGTTCCACGTTCATGTTGACCAGGGCGCAGCGACGGCCAAGGTCTGGCTGCGTGATGGCGTGGTAGCGGGCGGTTCTGGCTTCAGGGGCGCTGACCGGCACGACAGCCATCATCCGCACGTCGCCTTGATGTGTTGAAATCTCGCCGCGGGGCGTTGGTCCTCGCGCCCCATTCACCCGGAGTCACAGCGTGTCGCAGCGCCAACGCCTCAAGATCGCCGTCGTCGGCACCGGCTATGTCGGCCTCTCCATCGCCGTGCTGCTCTCGCAGCGGCACGATGTGGTGGCCCTCGACATCGTCCCGGCCAAGGTGGCGCAGATCAACGCCCGCCAGTCGCCTATCCACGATCCGGAGATCAGCGACTTCCTCGCGCACCGCACGCTCAGTCTGAAGGGCACGCTTGACGCAGCCGAGGCCTACGCTGGCGCCGATTACGTGGTCATCGCCACCCCCACCGACTATGACCCGCAGACCGACTATTTCGACACCTCGTCGGTCGAGGCGGTGATCCAGGCTGTGATGGCCGCCAACCCGGCTGCGCTGATGGTCATCAAGTCCACCGTGCCGGTCGGCTTTACCGCGCAGATGCGGCAGAGGTACGGCACGTCCAACCTGATCTTCTCGCCCGAGTTCCTGCGCGAGGGCAGGGCGCTCCACGACAACCTGCACCCGAGCCGCATCGTGGTGGGCGAGCGCAGCGACCGTGCGCGCGCCTTTGCGCAGCTGCTGTCCGATGCCGCCGACAAGCAGGACGTGGAGGTGCTGCTGACTGACAGCACCGAGGCCGAGGCGGTCAAACTGTTTGCCAACACCTACCTTGCCATGCGTGTGGCGTTCTTTAACGAGCTCGACACCTACGCTGCCACCCACGGCCTCGACACGCGGCAGATTATCGACGGCGTGTGTCTGGACCCGCGCATTGGCCGGCACTACAACAACCCGAGTTTCGGCTACGGCGGCTATTGCCTGCCCAAGGACACCCGCCAGCTGTTGGCCAACTACCGCGAGGTGCCGCAGAACCTGATCCGCGCCATTGTGGACGCCAACAGCACGCGCAAGGATTTTGTGGCCTTCGACATCATCGCCCGCCAGCCGCGGCGTGTCGGTGTCTACCGCCTGGTGATGAAGGCCGGCTCCGACAATTTCCGCGCCAGCAGCATCCAGGGCGTGATGAAGCGCATCAAGGGCAAGGGCATCGAGGTGGTGGTCTATGAGCCGGTGCTTGCCGACGACAGCTTTTTTGGTAGCCGCGTCGAGCGCGACCTCGCCGCCTTCAAGCGCAGCTGTGATTTGATTGTGGCCAACCGTCTCACCGACGATCTGCGCGATGTTGCCGACAAGGTCTACACCCGCGATCTCTTTGGTGGCGATGCCTGACGCAGTGGCGCGATTTGGATAGTCTGCGCGGATTGGATGAGTGGAGTTTGACGTGATCGAGAAGTGTCTTTTCCCCGCCGCCGGCTACGGCACACGTTTTTTGCCGGCCACCAAGTCCATGCCCAAGGAGATGCTGCCGATCGTCGACAAGCCGCTCATCCAGTACGGCGTGGAGGAGGCGTTGGAGGCCGGCATGCACCACATCGGCATGGTCACAGGCCGTGGCAAGCGGGCGCTCGAGGACCACTTCGACATCAGCTATGAGTTGGAAGACCAGATCAGCGGCACCAGCAAGGAGGCCGCGCTCGAAGGCATCCGCCGTTTGATCCGCGACTGCAGCTTCAGTTACACGCGGCAGATCGAGATGAAGGGTCTGGGGCATGCCATCCTCACCGGTCGCCCGCTGATCGGCGACGTGCCGTTTGGCGTGGTGCTTGCCGACGACCTCTGCCTCAATCCCGGTGGCGTGGGCGTGCTGGCGCAGATGGTCGAGCTCTACCGCCAGTTCCGTTGCTCCATCGTCGCTATCCAGGAGGTGCCCGCAGCCGATACCGCGTCGTACGGCATCGTCGAGGGCGAGCCGGTGCGCGGCGACATCATCCGCGTCACCCGCATGGTGGAGAAGCCCAAGCCCGAGGACGCGCCAAGCAACCTCGCCATCATCGGGCGCTACATCCTGACGCCCGATATCTTCGGCCTCATCGAGAGCACGCCACCCGGCCGCAACGGCGAGATCCAACTCACCGACGCGCTCAACGAGCAGGCGCGGCGCGGCTGCGTGATGGCCTACCGCTTCAAGGGCCGGCGCTTTGATTGCGGCTCGGTCGCGGGCTATGTCGAGGCCACCAACCATGTGTTTGGCGAAGCTTCAGGCGACCAGTCCTGAGCGGCACCGGCGTATCATCAAAGGCTGACGGCTGACCCCGGCTGCCGGCACCCGCCGGGTCGGCGTTGTCATCGTAACCCCAGCCCATGGCCGACCTCGACCCCCTCCAGCAGCTCAAGGTGCCGCCGCACGCGCTGGAGGCCGAGCAGTCGGTGCTCGGCGCCCTTCTGCTCGACAACGAGGCATGGGAGCGAGTGGCCGATCTGGTCCATGCCGGTGATTTCTACCGTGCTGAGCACCGCCTGATCTTTGAGCACATCTCGCGCCTGGTAGAGGCCAATCAGCCGGCTGACATCATCACCGTGATGGAATCGCTGCAGCGCGCCAATGCCATCGAGCAGGCGGGTGGCAGCGTCTATCTCACTGCTCTGGTGGCCAACGTGCCGGGCAGCACCAATATCCGTGCCTACGCCGGTCTGGTGCGCGAGCGCTCTGTGATGCGCAGCCTGGTCTCGGTCGCCAGCCGCATCGCCGACAGCGCCTTCAATCCGGCCGGTCGCAACGCCGCAGAGCTGCTCGACGAGGCCGAAAAGCTGGTGTTCGACATCGCCGAGATGCAGAGTCGCGGGCAGAAGGGCTTTGTTGCCATCGAAGAGTTGCTTGGCCAGGTGCTCGACCGCATCAACGCTCTCTATGAGCGCGAGAATCAGGACGACGTCACCGGCATCGCCACCGGCTTTTCCGACCTTGACGAGCGCACCTCCGGCCTGCAGCCGGGCGACCTGATCATCGTCGCCGGCCGGCCCAGCATGGGCAAGACCAGCCTCGCTCTCAATATGGCCGAGCATGTGGCGCTGCAGGTCAAAAAGCCGGTCGCTGTGTTCTCCATGGAAATGGGCGGCGCCCAGCTGGTGATGCGCATGGTCGGCTCGGTCGGCAAGATCGACCAGCACCGCATGCGCAACGGCAAGCTCGGCAACGATGAGTGGGACCGCCTGAGCCTGGCCATGGAGAAGATGAACAACGCCCGGCTGTGGATCGACGAGACCGGTGCCCTGACCCCCAACGACCTGCGCGCCCGCTCGCGCCGGCTGGCCCGGCAGTGCAGCGCCGAAGGGGGCCTCGGGCTGATCGTCATCGACTACCTGCAGCTCATGAGTGTGCAGGGCGAGGGCGAGAACCGCGCCACCGAGATCTCGGAGATCTCACGCTCACTCAAGGCCTTGGCGAAGGAACTCCAAGTGCCGGTGATCGCGCTGTCGCAGCTCAACCGCAGCCTCGAGCAGCGACCCAACAAGCGGCCGGTGATGTCCGATCTGCGGGAATCGGGCGCCATCGAGCAGGACGCGGACCTCATCCTCTTCATCTACCGCGACGAGGTCTACAACCCCGACAGTCAGGACAAGGGCGTGGCCGAGATCATCATCGGCAAGCAGCGCAACGGGCCGATCGGCACCGTACGGCTGGCCTTCCTCGGCGAGTACACGCGCTTTGAGAACCTTGCGTACGGGGCCGGGCGGCGCGACGAGGACTAGTCCCGAGGGTCTTGCCGGGCCTTGGGCAGTCAAGCGGCTGAAATCGGCGATTTGGTGGATGCGTACATCGCCGTGCTGATGTAAGTTATGACCATCTGGTCAGACTTATTGGCACGAGGCGATGCGCACCGTTCAAGTTTTCGAGGCAAAAGCTCGTTTTTCCGCACTGCTGGCTGAAGTCGAAGCGGGTTCCGAGGTCGCTATCACGCGGCACGGCCGTGTCGTGGCTCGCCTGGTTCCACAGCCGCCAGCCACTGCAGCGGATGTGTTCGCGCCTCTCTGGGAGAGCGCTGACGAGATCGACCTGGTTGCACCCACGGACGCGCCGGCCGAACCGGTCGTCGCGATCTGATGCGCTACTTGCTGGATACCAACGTCTTCATCGCAGCGATGAAAGGCGTGGCGCGGGTGCGAGAGCGTCTGTCTGCCATACCGGCTGCTGATCTGGTGCTCTCACCAGTGGTGCTCGGTGAGCTTGAGTTCGGGGTGCGCAAGAGCGGCCATCGTGAGGCTAATGCCCGGCGCCTCGCCGCGGTGGCAGGCCAGTTCGAGTGGGTCGCGCTGGATGCGGCGGTGGCCATGCGATATGGTGATCTGCGTGCTGCGTTCGAGTCCAAAGGCCAGCCCATCGGTGCGAACGACCTCTGGATCGCTGCGCAAGCGCTGGCACTCGGTCTCACCCTGGTCACCGACAACCTCTCCGAGTTTGGCCGCATCAAAGGCCTCCGGCTCGAGAACTGGTTGCGCGAGGCCTAGAACCCCGCCTCGACGCCGACCGCCGCCAGCACGGTGCGGAACTCGGCCTGGATGCGTGCCAGGGCATCGGCATCGTCGGCCTCGAAGCGCAGGACCAGCACCGGCGTTGTGTTGGACCCGCGCACCAATCCGAAGCCGTCGGTGTACTCCACCCGTAGACCATCGAGCGTGATCACCTCGCGTGCGGCGGGGAAGGTCGCCTCGCGCTGCAGTTGCGCGATGAGCGCGTGGTGGTCGCGGCCCTCGACCCTGATCTGCATCTCCGGCGTATTCACGGAATCTGGCAGGGCGTCGAACACCGCGTCGAGGTCCTCGGCCTGCGAGAGGATCTCCAGCAGCCGTGCGCCGGCGTAGAGGCCGTCGTCGAAGCCGTACCAGCGCTCTTTAAAGAACATGTGGCCTGACATCTCGCCCGCCAGCAACGCGCCGGTCGCCTTCATCTTCGCCTTGATGAGCGAATGACCGGTCTTCCACAGCGTCGGGCGGCCGCCATGTTTTTCAATCCAGTCAAAGAGATGTCGCGTGCATTTAACGTCGAATATGATCTCGGAGCCGGGGTTGCGTCCGAGCACATCGGCTGCGAACAGCATCAACTGCCGGTCCGGGTAGATGATCTGCCCGCAGCGCGTCACCACGCCCAGGCGGTCACCGTCACCGTCAAAGGCCAGCCCGATGTCGCCCTTTCCACGACCGAGTTCGCGGATCAGGTCCTCGAGGTTGTGCGGGTCGGAGGGGTCCGGGTGGTGGTTGGGGAAGGTGCCGTCCACCTCGCAGAACAGCTCCGTGACGGTGCAGCCCAGGCGGCGGAACAGCTCGGGCGCGGTGGCACCCGGCGAGCCGTTGCCACAGTCGATGACGATGTGCAGCGGCCGCGTCAGCTTGATGTCTTTGACGATGCGCTCGAGGTAGGCAGCACGCACCGCAGCCACGCTGTAGGCCCCGGTCGTGGCTGGCGTGGCGCCGAATTCGCCGTCCTCGATACGCCGGCGCAGGCTCTGGATGGCCTCGCCTGAGAGGGTCTCGCCGGCCAGCACCATCTTGAGCCCGTTGTACTGCGGCGGGTTGTGGCTGCCGGTGACCATCACGCCGCCACCGAGGCCGAGGTGATGCACCGCGAAATAGAGCATCGGCGTGGCGCACGGCGTGGCGCACACGCCGATGTCGGTGACGTCCACGCCGCTGGCCTGCAGGCCCTCAGCCAGCGCGGCGGCCAGCCCGGGCCCGGACAGGCGCCCGTCTCGACCGATGGCGATTGTGTGCTGGCCCCGCGCCCGTGCCTCGGCGCCGACGGCGCGGCCGATCTGGCGCACTGCATCCGGCGTGAGGTCGGTGTCGACGACACCGCGGATGTCGTAGGCCTTGAACAGGCCGGCAGCGGGCGTGTTCATGCGCTCAGCCGCGGGTGTTCGATTGCCGCTCGAACTCCGCCAGGTCGACGCGCACCGGCGGCACCCAGCCCGGCTGGCGGTGCTCCGCTACCACATTGGTGAACACGCCGCCGCGCACATACCAGCGCGCCGTTAGTCGCATGAACCTGGGATCGGTGGCGGCAACCAGGTCGTCGAGGATGCGGTTGGTCACCGCCTCGTGGAAGGCGCCCTCGTCGCGGTAGCTCCACATGTAGAGCTTGAGGCTCTTGAGCTCCACACAGCGCTGGTCGGCAATGTAATCCAGTGTGAAGTGGGCGAAGTCCGGCTGCCCGGTCTTGGGGCACAGGCAGGTGAACTCCGGGATCTCCATATGGATGTGGAAATCACGCTCCGGCTTGGGGTTGGGGAAGGTCTCGAGGTCTCGCGAGGGGAGGGCGGTCATGGTCGTTTCAGGTACGTGCCCCAAGGGGCGTTGAGGCCGTGGCGCTTGACCCAGCCGGGTGTCGCCACGAGTTGGTCACGGTAGAATGCGGCGGATTATAGGCCAGCCGCTGCGTCCGCCCCGGACGACACCGCCCCGATGCGCCTGACGCAGATCCGCCTCGCCGGCTTCAAGAGCTTTGTCGACCCGATGCAGATTCCGCTGGTCGGGCAGCTGGTCGGCGTGGTCGGGCCGAACGGCTGCGGCAAGTCCAACATCATCGATGCGGTGCGCTGGGTGCTTGGCGAGTCCACCGCCGGCCGCCTGCGCGGCGAGTCGCTTCAGGATGTCATCTTTAGCGGCTCCTCGGGCCGTAAACCCGTCTCGCGCGCGTCGGTGGAGCTGCTCTTTGACAACCGCGAGGGCCGCGCGCCGGGGCAGTGGGCGCCGTTTGCCGAGATCGCTGTGCGGCGCGTCTATGAGCGCAGCGGCGATTCCAATTACTACATCAACAACCTGCCGGTGCGCCGCCGCGACATCGCCGACCTGTTTCTCGGCACCGGGGTGGGGGCGCGCGCCTACGGCATCATCGAGCAGGGCATGGTCAACCGCATCGTCGAGGCGCGGCCGGAGGAACTGCGCGTCTTTCTCGAGGAGGCCGCGGGCGTGTCGCGCTACCGTGAGCGGCGCAAGGAGACCGAGGGGCGCCTCGGCGATGCCCGCATCAACCTCGACCGCGTCGAGGACGTGATGCGCGGGCTAGACGAGCAGATCGGCCGGCTCACCACTCAGGCCGTCGCTGCGCAGCGCTACCGCGACCTCGCCGCTGAACAGCGCGAGGCGCAGGCTGCCTTGCTCGGCCTGCGGGCGTATCTGGCCAGCGAGCAGGCGCGTGCTGCGACTGCCGCCATTGCCAGTGCGGAGACCGCCATCGAGGCGCAGATGGCGCAGGTGCGAGCGTTGGAGGCACAGGTCGAGGCTTTGCGGCAGGCGCAAGTAGCCGCTGCCGATGCCCTCGGCGAGCGGCAGGCGGCCATGTATGCGGCTGGCGCCGAGGTGACGCGCATCGAGCAGAGCATCAACCACCTGCAGCAGACCCGCGCGGCGCTCGGCGGCCGGGTGGAGATGCAGTTGCGCCGGCAGGCGGAGGAGGCTGAGCGGGCGCGTCAGTTGGCTGCCAGCCAGACCGGTCTGACCGACGAGGTGGCGGCGGCGCAGACCGCCGCTGCCTCGGCACGCACCGCTCAGCAGCAGGCCGAGGCGGCAGCGCAGGCCGCCGAGGCCGCGGAATCTGCCGCCCGCGAGGCGCTCGACGAGGCCGCCGCCGAGCGTCAGGCTGCGCGCAGCGCGGTGCAAGTGGCCGAGGCTGAGGTGCGCCTGGTCGAGCAGCGGCAGCAGGCCGCCGCCCGCAACCTCGCACGGCTGGAGCAGGAAGCGGCGGCGCTGGGTGCGGCAGCTGGCGGCACCGCGGGAGGCACGGCGGAAACGGCTGCTGATGTTGCCGAGACCTCTGCCGAGGCCCGTATCGACGGCCTGCGCGCCATGCTCGATGAGCAGGCCGCACTCGCCGCCCGTCTGCAGGCCGATGTCGCTGCGCGCGAGCCCGAGCTTGCCGCGCTGCGCGACCGCCTCACCCAGCAGACCCGCGACCTTGCCTCTGCGCAGGCCCGCGCCGAATCGCTTGGCGAACAACAGAGGCACCAAGGCGCTGCGCTGCGGCCTTGGCTCGAGGGGCAGGGGCTCGCGGCAAAGGCCAGCCTACTCGACGGCCTGCGCGTGCGTGCCGGCTGGGAAGCCGCCTTCGAGGCGGTGCTCGGTCACCGCCTGCAGGCGCGCTGCGTCGATTCGCTGGCGGCGCTGGCCGGCCGCGACGACCTGCCGCCGATGCTGGCCCTGGTCGAGCCGGGTGACGTGGCCCGCGGTGGGTCTCCGCATGGCGGCGAGCCCCAGGGCGACGCGGCCCATGCGGCCGCCTCCGAACCAGTCGCCGGCGGGTTGGTCCCGCTGGCCAGCCTGATCGAGCGCACCGACCCCTCACTCGGTGCCGCGCTGCACAGCCTGATCGCCGGCGTGTTCGCCGCAGGCCGCCTCGTCGAGGCGCTGGCTCTGCGCGAGCGGCTCGCCGATGGCCAGCAGCTGGTCTGCCCAGAGGGCGTGGTGGTTTGGCGGCATGGCCTCCTGGTCGGCGGTCGCGGCGGCGACTTGTCGGTGCAGGCCGACTTCGCCGCAGCCCAGGTCGAGGTCGCTCGGTTGGGCGAGGCCCGTGCGCCGCTGCAGGCCGAGCTCGAGGCATTGCAGGCCCGCCAGCGCGACGAGCAGGCGTGCTTTGCTGCTCTGCAGGCGCCGCTCGAGCAGACTCGCCGCGCCTTGCAGCAGCTCGAGGTGGCCGAGGCGCGTCGCCTCGAAGTCGCGGCGCAACGGGCCGAGCGCCGCGCCGCCCTCGACGCCGAGATCGCACGCTTGCGTGGCGAGCGGGCTGCCGACGCCGATGCATTGCTCGCTGCCCGCGCCGAGGTGCAGAGCCTCGCCGGCGAGGCCGGCAGCTATGAGGCGCTCTGGCAGGATCGCCAGGCCGCTCACGCCGACGCGCGCGAAGCTGCACAGGCTGGCCGCGAGGCGCGTCGCAGCGCAGAACGCGCGGCGCAGGAGGCGGGCTTTCGGGTGCAGACCCTGCAGACGCGCGCGACCGACTTGCGCAACGCACTCGCCGCCAACGCGCGCCGCGCGCAACAGATCGCCGACGAACTGGCGGCGCTGCAGGCCGAGTTCGCCGCACTTGACGATCAGACCCTGCCACAGGCCCTGGCCGCTGCCGTCGGAGCGCGCCAGGCCGCCGAGGCCGCGCTGCTGGCGGCACGCGAGTCCGCCGAGTCCGCCGTCAGCGAACTCCGGGAATGCGAGCAGCGGCGCATGGCCGCCGAGCACGCCGTGAGCCCGCTGCGCGAGGAACTGGGGGCTTTGCGCGTGCGCGTCGAGGCTGCCGTACAGCAGCGCGACCAGCAACTCGAGGAACTCGCCGCCATGGGCTTGCGTCCGGACCAGGTGCAGGTGCCCGAGGACACCGACGAGGAGCCACTGCGCCGTCGCGTGACGCGCCTGCAGCGTGACATCGATGCGCTCGGCGATGTCAACCTCGCGGCCATCGCCGAACTGGCCGAGGCTACCGAGCGGCGCGGCTTTCTCGAGGCGCAGGCCGGCGACCTGCGGGCCGCCATCGGTACCCTCGAAGACGCCATCCGCCGCATCGACCGCGACAGCCGCGAGCGTCTGCAGCACACCTTCGATGAGGTCAACCGGGGGCTCTCCGAGCTCTTTCCAGCCATGTTCGGTGGCGGCGATGCGCGCCTCGAGCTCACCGGCGAGGAGATCCTCGACGCCGGCCTGCACCTCACCGCGCACCCGCCGGGCAAGCGCAACAGTACGCTGGCGCTGCTCTCGGGTGGCGAGAAGGCGCTCACCGCGCTGGCCTTGGTGTTCGCCCTGTTCCGCCTCAATCCGGCGCCGTTCTGCCTGCTCGACGAGGTCGACGCGCCGCTCGATGACACCAACACCGAGCGTTTCTGCCAGCTGGTGCGGCGCATGTCGGCGCAGACCCAGTTCATCTTTATCACCCACAACAAGCTGACCATGGAGATGGCCGCGCAGCTGGTCGGCGTGACCATGCCGGAGCCCGGCGTATCGCGGGTGGTGGCGGTGGATGTGGCTGAGGCGGTGCGCCTGGCGGCTGCATGAGAAACCCCTGCAGATCCGCTTGCGGCCCTATAATTCAGCCACTTGGTCGCGATTCCTCGACCTTTCCGAGACCACGCTGACATGACCGAACTGCAAACCGCTCTCGTCCTAGCCGGTGTCGGCGTGGTCGTGCTCGTGTACTTCTACAACTGGTGGGTGTCGATGCGTCGCCGTCGCGAGATCGAGCGGGCGGTGGCCGCGCACAGCGGTCGTAGCCGGGCGTCGGCGCCCGACCCGCTGGATGCGCCAGCGGCCACGGCGGCGGGGGCGCGGCGCGAGCCGGTGGTCGAGCGCATCGAGCCCGTCAGCGCACCTGCTGACAGCCCGGTCGCGACCGGCTTCGAAGAGCCGCCTGCCGGCGACACGGCGGCGCGTGTCGAGCCGGCCATGGTGATGGCTCCTGCGGCCAAGCCGGCGGCAGCGCAACGCCGCCGCCCCTGCCGTCGCGCCCGCCGCCGCGCCGGTGGCTCCTGCGGTGAGCGTTGCGCCGCCGGTGCAGCGGGTCGAAGCGGCGCCTGTCGCCGCACCGCGGGTGCGGCCGGCGCGCCCCGGCCCGAGCGGCTTGGCCTTGCGCCCCGACCCGCCTGAGGCCGACAGCCGGGTCGACTATCTGTTGCGACTGCTGCCGCTGGAACCGGTGCTGGCGGAGGATCTCGCCGAGATCCTGGCCGGCGCCCCGGAATCCGGTCGGCGCATGACCGTGCTCGGCTGCCCGGTGGGCAGCCAGGAGTGGCAGCCGGTATTGCGTCAATCGGTGCGCTACGAGGAACTGGCGTTCGCCCTGCAGCAGGTCGATCGTGGCGGCCTGATCGAGCGCAGCTCGCTGGACCGCTTCGTCGATTGGGTCGATCGCATCGCCGAGCAGGTGTCGGCTGGCTGCAACTCGCCCGACCCCGATGAGGCGCATGGCGTGGCGGCGGCGTTCGACGCATTCTGCGCCGAGGTCGATGTCCTCATCGGCATCAATGTGGTGGCCCCCGACGTGCCAGTGCCCGGCACCAAGGTGCGCGCCCTGGTCGAGGCGGCCGGTTTCCGGTTGCAGCCCTCCGGCCAGTACATGCTGCAGGATGACGACGGTATGACGCTGCTGACGCTCGCCGACATCGAGGGTTCGCCCTTTGTCGCTGAGCGCATCCGCACCGCCGCCATGAGCGGGGTCACGCTGCTGTTGGACATCCCGCGTACACGCAAGCCCACCCGCGTGTTCAACCAGATGATCCAGATCGCCCGGCAGATCGCCCAGGGCATCGCGGGACGCATGGTCGATGACCAGCGACAGAACCTGACCGACGCCGGCATCCGCGTCATCAGCGGGCGCATCGCCGCACTCGAGAACCGCCTCAACGCCCAGCAGATGGCGCCCGGCTCCGCTTTGGCGCGCCGCGTCTTCGAGTGAGCGGCAGCGGACGGCCCGGGCCGATGCCGCACACCGCTGACCTGTTCGGCGAGGCCGAAGCGCCGGGCACCGGGCCCTCGTCCGCCCCGATGCCAACGCATGCCGCAGCGGCCGACACACCCGCGGCTCGCGCCGCCAGCCTGCGCGCGCAGATCGCCGCGCACGACCATGCCTACTACGTCCTCGATGCGCCGACCGTGCCGGATGCCGAGTACGACCGCCTGTTCCGCGACCTGCAGGCGCTGGAGGCGGCGCACCCCGCGCTCGCCACCACCGATTCACCGACCCGCCGCGTCGCTGGCCGGCCCCTGGAGGGCTTCGCGCCGGTTGCCCACCGTGTGGCCATGCTCTCCATCCGCACCGAGACGGACACCACGGCCGAGGGCGCGCGTGCCTTCGACGCCCGCGTGCGCCGCGAACTCAAGCGTCCCGAATCCGACCCGCCCGTCGTCTATGCCGCCGAGCTCAAGTTCGACGGACTCGCCATCAACCTGCGCTACGAGGACGGCGTGCTGGTGCAGGCTGCCACCCGCGGCGACGGCGAGACCGGCGAGGACGTGACGCAGAACGTGCGCACCATCCGCGCCATCCCCTTGCGCTTGGCGACTGACGCGCCGCCGCCGGTGCTCGAGGTGCGCGGCGAGGTCTACCTGCGCCGCGATGATTTTGAGGCGCTCAACGAGGCCGCCCGGGCGCGTGGCGACAAGACCTTTGTCAACCCGCGCAACGCCGCCGCCGGCAGCATCCGCCAGCTCGACCCCGCTATCGCCGCGCAACGGCCGCTCTCGTTCTTCGCCTACGGGCTTGGTGAGACGCAGGGCTGGGCCACGCCGGCAACGCATTCCGGCGTGCTCGACGCGCTGCGCGCGCTCGGCCTGCCGGTCTGCCACGAGCGCGCACTTGGCACGGTGGACGACCTCATCGGCTTCCACGCCGACATCGCCGCTCGCCGCGACAGCCTGCCTTTCGACATCGATGGTGTGGTCTACAAGGTCGATAGCCTCGCCGTGCAGGCGCAGCTCGGATTTGTCACGCGCGAGCCGCGCTGGGCGGTGGCGCACAAGTATCCGCCGCAGGAGATGCTGACCACGGTCGAGGCCATCGAAGTGCAGGTCGGCCGCACCGGCAAGCTGACCCCGGTGGCGCGGCTGGCGCCGGTGTTTGTCGGCGGCGTGACGGTGACCAATGCCACGCTGCATAACGCCAGCGAGATCGAGCGCAAGGACGTGCGCGTTGGCGATACGGTGATTGTGCGCCGCGCCGGCGATGTGATCCCCGAGGTGGTCGGCGTGCTGGCGGACCGTCGTCCGCCGGGTGCCATGCCGTTCGCCATGCCGCACGCCTGCCCGGTGTGCGGCTCGCTGGCGGTGCGCGAGGAGGGCGAGGTCGACAACCGTTGCAGCGGCGGCCTGATCTGCGCGGCGCAGCGCAAGCAGGCGCTGCTTCACTTTGCGCAGCGGCGGGCCATGGACATCGATGGCCTCGGCGACAAGATCGTCGAGCAACTGGTCGACGGCGGCATCGTCCGTACGCTGCCCGACCTCTACCGCCTCGGCCTGCTCAAGCTGGCCGAGCTCGAGCGCATGGCCGAGAAGTCCGCCGCAAACCTCCTGCAATCGATCGACGCCTCGCGCCGCACAACCTTGCCCCGCTTTCTCTTCGGGCTCGGTATCCGCCACGTCGGCGAGGCCACCGCCAAGGACCTCGCGCGACACTTCGGCAGCCTCGATGCGCTGATGAACGCCAGCGTCGAGGACCTGCTGGCAGTCGAGCAGGTCGGCCCGGTGGTCGCCGAGAGCGTGCACACCTTTTTTGCCCAGCCCCAGCAGCGCGAGGTGGTCGAGCAGCTGCGGGCTTGCGGGGTCGAGTGGCCGGAAGGCGAGGGCGCAGCCGCGGCTGCCGGCACCGCGCCGCTGGCTGGCAAGACCTTTGTGCTCACCGGTGCGCTCCCCACGCTGAGCCGCGATCAGGCCCAGGCGCTGATCGAGGCGCGGGGGGGCAAGGTCGCGGGCAGTGTGTCCAAAAAGACGCACTGGGTGGTGGTCGGCAGCGACGCCGGCAGCAAACTCGACAAGGCTCGGGAACTCGGAATCGCTACGCTCGACGAGGCAGAGCTGCTGGCCTTGATGCACGGCAAGGCGGCGACATCCGAATCCCCTCAGTTTCCACCCGATTGACGAACCCGGGTTTCTGCGCATGGTGCAGAATTGTCCCGATGACGTTATGGGCGTGGCCCATCAAGCGCTACGTCGGCCGGCGCGATCAAACCTCCTTCGCACACGATTTGAAAAAGCGTTACATAATAGTGCTTACACAAACTATATGAGCGACTGTCATGGTGATGAGCGTGACTGGTGAGCGCATCAGCCGGCCCGATCCGGCCACCGTGTTGGCGCAGTCGGATTGTCTAGCCGATAGTGAGACGGTCAGGGCGGCCATCGCGCGAGTGGCGGAGCGCATCAATGCGGATCTTGCCGATCAAGTTGTCAAGGTCTGCCCGCTACTCAACGGGTCGCTGCCTTTTGCCGGCATGTTGGTGCCGCAGCTGCGGATGCCGCTGCGGCTCGATGCCATCAAGGTGAGCCGCTACGGTTACGAGACGCGCGGCAAAGACCTCGAGTGGCTTTCGCCGATACCAGACGTCCAGGGCGAGACCGTGCTGCTGCTCGATGACGTGCTCGACGCGGGCGTCACCCTTACCCTGGTGCGGGGCGCAATGTTGTCGGCGGGTGCCCGGCGTTGTCTTATCGCCGTGCTCACCGAAAAGAATTGTTTGCGGCCCAAACCCATCGAGGCCGACTACGTGGCGCTCGAGATGCCGGATCGTTACATCTTCGGCATGGGCATGGACGTATTTGGCTGGTGGCGCAATCTGCCCGCCATCCACGCCATGCGCGAGGTCGACGGGCCGTGACCTGCTCGTGATGCCGGTCTGATGCTTGCCGTGATCGGTGGCAGCGGTTTCAACCGCTGGGACGCACTCCATGTGACCGGGCGCATCGACGCAGCCACGCCTTATGGTGCGCCTTCGGCGCCGCTGGTCTGTGGCCGCATCGCCGGCCGCGAGGTGCTGTTCCTCGCCCGCCATGGCGACCCGCACCGCATCGCCCCGCATCTGATCAACTACCGCGCCAACATCGCCGCACTGCGCGACGCTGGCGTACGGCGGGTGGTGGCGTTCGCCTCGGTCGGCGGCATCAGCGCCGATCTGCAGGCCGGCAGCGTGGTGGTGCCCGATGGCATCCTCGACTACACCCACTCGCGTGCCCACACTTTTGTCGACGAGCAGGTCGAGGCAGTCACGCACATCGATTTCACCCATCCCTTCGAGCCGGACCTGCGGAGCCATCTGCTGACCGCGGCGGCAGCGGCGGGCATTGCTGTGCGCGACGGCGGCACCTACGCCGCCACCCAGGGGCCGCGTCTGGAGAGCGCCGCCGAGATCCGCCGGCTTGAGCGCGATGGCGCCGACCTGGTCGGCATGACCGGCATGCCGGAGGCTGCGCTGGCACGCGAGGCGGGGTTGGCCTACGCCATGCTCGCGGTGGTCGCCAACGATGCCGCAGGAAAGGGCGAGAGCGCCGCTGCAGTGGCGCTGGACGGCGCGCAGGCGCGCTTCGACGCTGGCATGGCGCAGGCGCGCGAGGTGCTACTGGCCTTGCTGCGCAGCGATGCGGAGGCGCCCTGATGGCGGTGCGGCCGGTGCTGCGCATGGGCGACAGCCGTTTATTGCAAGTTTCGGCGCCGGTCAGCGCCTTCGGCACCCCAGAACTGCGTGCGCTGGTGCAGGACATGCAGGACACCATGGCGGCAATGAATGGCGCCGGCATCGCCGCGCCGCAGATCGGCGTGCAGCTGCAGGTGGTGATTTTTGGCGTTGGCGCCAACCCGCGCTACCCGGACGCCGACCAGGTGCCTTACACCATCCTCTGCAACCCGGCCATCACACCACTGGACGATGCCGAGGAGGACGGCTGGGAGGGCTGCCTGTCGGTGCCGGGCATGCGCGGCATCGTGCCGCGGCACCGACGGATTAGGTACACCGGCTGTGACCTCGACGGCAACCCGATCGACCGCAGCGTCGAGGGCTTTCACGCGCGGGTGGTGCAGCACGAGTGTGACCACCTGTGGGGCATCCTCTACCCGATGCGCATCCGTGACATGAGCCGGTTCGGCTTTACCGAGGAGCTATTTCCCGGCCAGAACATCCCCGACGACTAAGAGCGACTGCGGCGGCCATCTGCGGCGTTTTTCGGTCCTCGCTACGCTCTAGCGAAACGAAAGCCCGC
Source organism: Betaproteobacteria bacterium (assembly GCA_009923755.1). Taxonomy (GTDB): domain Bacteria; phylum Pseudomonadota; class Gammaproteobacteria; order Burkholderiales; family UBA3065; genus UBA3065. Next base: position 23,811 of record RFSW01000001.1, read on the forward strand.
CGAGGGTCTTTGCCATCGCTGCGCCTGCTGCCGCGCCGAAGCGTTTGGCGAAGCGTTCGGCGATGTCCGGCGCCGGGGTGTAGTCGATCACCTTCTCCGCCTTGATGACCTCGCGCGCCACGCTGCCAGCGCTGCCCACCGCGTCGGCCAGGCCCAGTTCGATGGCCTGGGTGCCGGTCCACATCAGCCCACCAAACAACTTGCCGTTGTCCTTGAGGCGATCGCCGCGGCCTTCCTTGACCGCGTCGATGAAATGGGCGTGGATGTCATCCAGCAATTGACGGGCGTGCGCCACCTCGTCGGCCTTGACCGGGCCGAAGGGGTCGAGGAAGGCTTTGTTCTCGCCGGCGGTGAGCACTCGCCGCTCGACGCCGAAGCGCTCCATGCTGCCGGTAAAGCCGAAGCCATTCATGATCACGCCGATCGAGCCGACCACGCTCGACGGGTTGACATGGATCTGGTCGGCCGCTGCGGCGATGTAGTAGCCGCCCGAGGCGCACAGGTCGCCGACCACCGCGTGCACCGGCGTGTCCTTGTGCAGCGCGCGCAAACGGCGGATCTCGCGATAGATGAGGTCGGATTGCACCGGGCTGCCGCCCGGGCTGTCGATCTGCAGAACGATGCCCTTGACCTGCGGGTTGTCGAAGGCGTCGCGCAGGGCGCCAGCGACGTTGTCCGCGGACACCTCGCCGCCGTCCTCGATCACGCCCTCGATCCGCACCAGCGCAGTGTGTGGTCCGCTCGGCGTCACACTGCCGCCCCCATGCGACAGGGCAAGCCCCAGCGCCACCGCGGCGATCAGCACCCACACCAGGCGGAATCCGATGGTCCAGCGGCGGGCGCGGCGCTTCTCTTCAAGCGATTCGCGCATCAGTTCGGCCAGAGCTTGGCTGGCAGCGTCGGTGGCAGGTGGGGGGGTCGGGTTCATCGAAGATCCTGTGGCGAAGCGGTTGGGGTGGCGAAGCGGTCGAGGTGGCGAAGCGGAGCGGTCGGGGTAGGGTTGCCCGGGCAGCGCAGTATGTCGGGCCCCTGTCTCGGAGTCGTCGAACCGGCCGGCAGTTCACCGCCGTCGCACCTTCTCTGGCAGGACGTTGCGGCCGACCTCAGGGCGGCGGTCGGAGAAAACCTGCAAGCTCGGTCCAGTCGTCGCAGCAATGCAGGGTTGCCGGGCCGTGAAGGGCGTCGACCGGATGGGCGCCGAAGGTCACCCCGACGAACGCGGTGCCAGCCGACTCGGCCATCCCCCGGTCGTGGCTGGTGTCGCCGATCATCAGGGTGCGATCGGGCGTGCAACCGAACTCGTCCATCAGCTCCAGCAACATGGCCGGGTGCGGCTTGGGGTGTGTCTCGTCGGCGCAGCGCGAGCCGTGGAACAGCGGCCCGAGGCCGGTGGTGACGAACTGCCGCGCGAGGCCGGCGCGGCTTTTGCCGGTGGCCACCGCCAACCCCGCGCCGCAGCCGGACAGCCACGCCAGCAACTCGCGCGCGCCGTGGAAAGGCTGGACTTCGCCGTGCGCATCGCGACTGAGGAACAGACGTTTGTAGTGCTCGACCACGCCCTGCAGCACCTCACGCGGCTGGCCGGGGAAGCAGTACGCCAGCGCGTCGTCGAGGCCGAGGCCGATGACGTGTCGCGCACTCTCGAGGCTGGGGCGCGGCGCGCCGGCGGCATCGGCGGCGTCGAGGATGCACTGTGCGATCAGGCCCGCCGAATCGACCACCGTGCCATCCCAGTCGAACACCACCAGATCGAAGTGTGTGGCGGACATCAGCGGTCTCCGGTGGGGCTGCGGCGGCGCGGGGCGGCTGCGGGTTCGCTGGCGGCGGCCTGAAGCGCGGCGTCGGTCCTTGCGGGTCCCGCGGGCAGGTCGAGCCGTCCGACGAAGTCGACCAGCGCTGCTGGCAGCGGCGCCTCCACCGTCATCGTCTCGCCGGTGGCGGGGTGGGTGAAGGACATACGGGCGGCGTGCAGGAACATACGCTTGAGACCCATGCGCGCGAGTTCATGATTCCAGTCGTAGTCGCCGTACTTGTCGTCGCCGGCGATCGGGTGGCCGGTGTGCAGCAAATGGACGCGGATCTGGTGGGTGCGGCCGGTGAGCAGTTCGCAGTCGAGCAGGCAGGCCTGCGGCCAGCGGCGCAGCAGGCGGAACACCGTCTCGCTCGGCTGGCCCTCGGTGGCCACGCGCACCCGGCGCTCGCCGTCGCCGGCGACATACTTGAGCAGCGGCGCCTTCACCGCCCGCTTGTCGTCGCGCCACTTGCCGCTCACCAGCGCCAGGTAATGCTTGTCGGTGGCGCCATCGCGCAGTTCGTCGTGCAGGCGGCGTAGCGCCGAGCGCTTCTTCGCCAGCAGCAGCACGCCGGAGGTCTCGCGATCCAGCCGGTGTACCAGTTCGAGGTCGCGCAACTCGGGTCGTGCCGCGCGCACTTGCTCGATCAGGCCGTGACTGATGCCGCTGCCGCCATGCACCGCCACGCCGGCCGGTTTATCGACGATCAGCAGCTGCGCATCCTCGAACAGCACCGGGAAGTCGCGCGGCAGGGCCGGCGAGGTGTCGTCGCGCGCCGCCACCCGCACCGGCGGCAGGCGCACCGTCTGGCCGGCAGCCAGCTTGTGTTCGGGCTTGGCACGGCCGCCATCCACGCGCACCTCGCCGCTGCGCAGGATGCGGTAGATGTGGCTTTTGGGCACGCCTTTGAGTTCGCGCAGCAGGAAGTTGTCGATGCGCTGGCCTGCGCTGCCTTCGTCGATGCTGAGAAAACGCACCGCCGGGGCCGGCGGCGGGGCTGGTGCCGGGACCAGCGCTGTGGCGCGCGGCCTTGCGGTGGCGGTCGGGACGCTGGCTTCTTGCAGCGGACGCGCCCGGGCAGCTGTTTTGCGCACAGCGCCGCCAGTCCGTATACTCGGAGTTCCCGTCGGTTGGGTCCGGCGCGGACGATTTCCCTGGTTAATGTCGTTCACCAGCTGCATTTGCAGACAAGCAACGAGTCTACCCAAGATTGCGTGCTCGAGACCGACAAGGTTTTCGGGCGGCGCGTCGAGTCGGAACACAGGCGCACATTGCGCTGCTTCGCCGGTCGGCGAGGGCTCCCGCAGTCCCCGACCCCCGCTGCAGCGTCGCCCGCGAGCATTGAGTCGGCCCTCTTGGCCGCGCCCGGGTTGCCCGTCCGCTGCTGTTCTCACCACCGCGCCACCCCTGGCATTGAGTGTCGTTTTGACCAACAGGCAGATCCCCGGAACGCCCCCGCCCAGCCGCTGCGCAGTTGCGCAGGATCGGTTGCGCGTGGCCGTGTCCGTCCGCCCTTGAGCTGAACGCCGCATCCCCGCTCGAGCGCGCGGGAGAGTGTTATGAAGCGCATGTTGTTCAATGCGACGCAGGCCGAAGAGCTGCGCGTCGCCATCGTCGACGGTCAGAAACTGATCGACCTCGATATCGAGACGGCTGGCCGCGAACAGCGGAAGTCCAATATTTACAAAGCCCGGATCACCCGCGTTGAGCCCAGCCTCGAGGCGGCGTTCGTCGATTACGGCACTGATCGCCACGGCTTCCTGCCGTTCAAGGAGATCACCAAGTCCGGCCTCGCCAGCGACGCCGACCCGGTCAAGGGTCGCCCCGCCGACTGGATCAAGGAAGGGCTTGAGCTCATCGTTCAGGTCGACAAGGACGAGCGCGGCAACAAGGGTGCGGCGCTGACCACCTACATCAGCCTTGCCGGACGCTACCTGGTGCTGATGCCCAACAACCCGCGCGGCGGCGGCGTGAGCCGGCGCATCGAGGGTGAGGACCGCAACGAGTTGCGCGACCTCATCACGCAGCTCGAGATCCCGTCCGGCATGAGTGTCATCGCGCGCACCGCCGGCATCGGCCGCACGCTCGAAGAGCTCCAGTGGGACCTCAACTATCTGCTGCAACTGTGGCGCGCCATCGAGGGCGCCGCCGACAGCTCCCCGGCACCGTTCCTGATCTATCAGGAGTCGAGTCTGGTGATCCGCGCCATCCGTGACTACTTTACCGCCGACATCGGCGAGATCCTGATCGACACGCCGGCCATCCACGAGCAGGCCGAGCAGTTCATGAGCCACGTGATGCCGGGCAACGTCAATCGCGTCAAGCTCTACAAGGACGACGTGCCGCTGTTCTCGCGCTTCCAGATCGAGCACCAGATCGAGACAGCGTACTCGCGGCAGGTCAATCTGCCGTCAGGCGGGGCGATCGTCATCGACCACACCGAGGCGCTGGTCGCCATCGACGTCAACTCGGCGCGTGCCACGCGCGGTTCGGACATCGAGGAGACCGCCTTCCGCACCAACCTGGAGGCCGCCGACGAGGTGGCCCGCCAGCTTCGCCTGCGTGACCTCGGTGGTCTGGTGGTGATCGACTTCATCGACATGGAATCTGCCAAGAACCAGCGCGAGGTCGAGAACCGCCTTAAGGACGCGCTGCATCTGGACCGCGCCCGTGTGCAGATGGGCAAGATCAGCCGCTTCGGCATGCTCGAGCTGTCGCGTCAGCGCCTGCGTCCGGCTTTGTCCGAGGGCAGCCATATCCCGTGCCCGCGCTGCCACGGCACCGGCTTCGTGCGTGACACCGAGTCGACCGCGCTGCACGTGCTGCGCATCATTCAGGAAGAGTCGATGAAGGAGAACACCGCCGCCGTGCACGTGCAGGTGCCGGTGGACGTCGCGACCTTCCTGCTCAACGAGAAGCGGACCGACATCTGGGGCATGGAGGCGCGCCTCAAGGTCAACGTCATCGTCATCCCCAACGTGCATCTGGACACGCCGAATTACGAGATCAAGCGCCTGCGCCACGACGACCTGCGCGATGCCGACCAGACCATCGCCAGCTACCAGATGGCCGAGAAGCCGAAGGAAGAGGAAGAGTCGGGCAAGGGCAAGGAACGCGAGGCGGTGCGTCAGGAAGCGGCGGTCAAGGGCATCACGCCATCGCAGCCGGCACCTGTGGTGGCACCCCCGCCGCCGGTGATGCCGGCCCCGGTGCCGGCGCCAGCGCCGTCGGGCGGCATTCTCAGCAAGTTGTTCGGTTGGCTGGCACCCAAGCCGGCCACGCCCGCACCCGCACCGGCACCCGCGCCGGCAGCACCTGCGGCCCGCAGCGAGGCCCCGCAACGCGGCGAGCGTGAGTCCGGTCGCGGGGGTCGCGGTCGCGGCGAGCGCGGTGGACGTGGCGGCCGCGGTCGTGGTGAGGCGCCCCGCAGCGATGCCACTGAGGGCCGCGAGGCGCGTCCGGTCGAGTCGCGCGGCGAAACCCGCAGCGACCGCGCCGCTCAGAGTCGGAACAGTGAGGGGCGCGGTCGCGATGGCCGTGCGCCGCGCGATGAGCGCGCCGCTGAACCGCGTCCGCCGCGCGAGGCGCTGGTCGACGCCGGTGTCGCCGATACGGTGGGCGTGGAATCTGCCGGCGAAGGTCGTTCGCGCCGTCGTCGCCGCCGGCGTGGCGGTGGTGGTGGCGCCGAGCGCGACAGCGCGACCGGTCTTGAGCGGGTGCTCGACGACTCGATCGAGGCCGCTGACCTGAGTGCCGAGTCGGCACAAGTGGTCGAGGACGAGGAGATGGTCGCGCTCGACGAGATCCTGCCGGAAGTCGCCGAGTCGGCATCCGAGGCGCCCGCAGCGGCCGAAGCGACGGAGACTCCGGTCACCACCGCCTCGGGCGCGCGTCAGCGTCGACCGCGTCGCGCCACCGCGGAACAGGCAGAAGCGGCGGATGCTTCGGCACCCGAGGCGGCGACCGACGCCGGCGCGCCGGTCGCCGAGGTGGTCGCGGCGACTGCCCCTGCGCCTGCCGCGGCCCCAGCCGAGGCTGAGGCGCATGCAGAAGCTGCGCCCGTCGTCGCCGAGGCGGCGCCAGTGGCACCCGCCCGTCGGCGTGCGCCGCGTGCGGTGCCCAAGGTCGAGATCCCGGTCGATCCTAACCTCGAGCAGGTGGAGACGGTCGCGGCTGAGGCTCCAGCGCCTGCCGCCGCCGAAGCCACACCGGTGACGCCGCGCAAGCCGCGTCCGCGCCGCACGCCGGCGCGCAAGGCTGGTGAAGAGGCGCTCGAGCAGGTCGAAACGCGCAGCGGCGAGTAGGGCGGTGGCCGGCGCTTTCTGCATCGGCCGCCGTTTTGCGGTGAGCCGGGCGCTCGGCGAAGATGCCCGCGCCTTCCTCAACGGCCAGTTGTCCAGCGACGTCAAGTCCTTGGCCGCTGGCAGCTGGCAGCTGTCCAGCTACAGCACGCCCAAGGGCCGTGCGCTCGCCACGTTCCTGGTGGCGGCGCAGGGCACACCGGAGACGTTCTGGCTGGTGACCCGACAGAGCGTGGCCGAACCGACCTTCAAGCGCTTGGCGATGTTCGTGCTGCGCAGCAAGGTGCAGTGGGCGCATCAGACGCACGTGCTGATCGGCGTCTATGGCTCAACCGGCGGCCTGGCACTGGCCGAGTTGCTCGGTGTCGAGCCGCCGGCTGCCGGCTTCTGCGCGGTACCGGCCGACGCCTCGCCGTGGGCGCAGACCTGCCGCGCGGCCGGCGACTTGGCCGACCCGGCGTTGCTGGTGGTTGGCTTGCAGGCCGATGCCTGGTGGCTGTTGCTGCCCGAATCCGCGGTTACAGCGGCCGCCGATGCGCTGCGTCGGCTGCTGCCGGAGATCGATGGCGCCGGGTGGGATGCGGTCGAAGTCGCGGCCGGGCGTCCTTGGGTGGAGGCGGGCACGGTCGAGTCCTTCGTGCCGCAGATGCTGAACCTCGACCTCACCGGAGGCGTCAGCTTCAAGAAAGGCTGCTATCCGGGGCAGGAGATCGTCGCCCGCACCCAGTACCTCGGCAAGGTCAAGCGGCGCATGGTGCGCCTCGCCTGTCAATCAGCCGATGGCGCTTTGCCTGCGCCGGGCACGCCCGTGCATGCGGCCGGCGACGACGCGCAGGCGATCGGCGAGGTGGTGCTGGCAGCGCCCCTCGCGGCCGGCCAGGTGCAGCTCCTCGCGGTGTTGCAGATGGACCTCGCGGCGGGTGCCGACCTGCGCCTCGGCGCGCCTTCTGGCGCGGCGCTGGAGCCGCTCGAACTGCCTTACGCCCTCGGCTCGGCGAGTTGACCGAAGCGTCCGACGCATCGGTCACGTGGCCGAAGATGGGCCCCGGTACGCATGCAATAATCCGCCGCACGTTGGGGATCCGGCCGGCGCTCACGCACCGCTGATCTCCCTAGACCCCTCATCGCCACCCCAGGAGATCCCGATGGACGACAACCGCGCCAAGGCGCTGTCCGCTGCCCTTTCCCAGATCGAGAAGCAGTTCGGCAAAGGCTCGATCATGAAGCTCTCCGACGGCAGTGTGGAGAACGATATCCAGGCAGTCTCCACCGGCTCGCTGGGGCTCGACATTGCGCTCGGTATCGGCGGTCTGCCGCGCGGTCGGGTGGTGGAGATCTATGGTCCCGAGTCGTCCGGCAAGACCACGCTCACGCTGCAGGTCATCGCCGAGATGCAGAAGATCGGTGGCACGGCCGCCTTCATCGATGCCGAGCATGCGCTCGACACCAGCTACGCACAGAAGCTCGGCGTCAACATCGGTGAGTTGCTCATCTCGCAGCCCGACACCGGCGAGCAGGCGCTTGAGATCGCCGACATGTTGGTGCGCTCGGGCGGTGTCGATATCGTTGTGATCGACTCGGTGGCGGCGCTCACGCCCAAGGCCGAGATCGAGGGCGAGATGGGCGACCAGCTGCCCGGTCTGCAGGCGCGGCTGATGAGCCAGGCGCTGCGCAAGCTCACCGCCAATATCAAGCGCACCAACACGCTGGTCATCTTCATCAACCAGATCCGGATGAAGATCGGCGTGATGTTCGGCAACCCGGAGACCACCACCGGCGGCAATGCTCTCAAGTTCTACGCTAGCGTGCGCATGGACATTCGCCGCATCGGCGCGATCAAGAAGTCTGATGAGGTCATCGGCTCTGAAACGCGGGTCAAGGTGGTCAAGAACAAGGTCGCGCCACCGTTCAGAGAGGCTCTGTTCGACATCCTCTACGGCGAGGGGATCTCGCGCGAGGGCGAGATCATCGAACTCGGCGTGACGCACAACATCGTCGAGAAATCGGGCAGCTGGTATGCCTACGGTGGTGAGCGCATCGGTCAGGGCAAGGACAACGCCCGCGAGTATCTGCGCGAACATCCGGCGGTGGCTGCCGAGATCGAGGGGCGTATCCGTGCCGTGGTTGGCGTCAAGCCAGCCATTGCAAGTGCCAACGGCGGTGGCGGCGACTAAGCCGCCGCGCAGGCCCCGCAAGCCGGTCACCGTGCTGCAGCGCGCGGTGCGCCTGTTGGCGCGTCGCGACATGAGCCGTGCCGAGTTGCTAGCGCGGCTTGCCACCGCGCGGTCTGCGGAGAGCAGCGCCGTCCCGGCGGATAAAGCTCCAGAATCCCCTGATGTCGTAAGCTCTGGCGCACCCACCGACCCCGCGGGCGACATCGAAGCTGCGTTGGTGCGCCTGCAAGCCTTGGGTCTGCAGTCCGACAGCCGCTTTGCTGAGAATTACGTGCGTGGCCGTCAAGCGCGCACCGGCAGTCGCCGACTCGTGGCCGAGCTCCGGCACAAGGGCGTCGATGCCGAAACCATCGATGCTGCCCTCGCCGAGCTGGCCGGGAGTGACCTGCAGCGCGCCCGCGCACTCTGGGCGGGTCGCTTCGAGTTCACCCGCGATCCGCGCGAACGCGCGCGGCAGATGCGATTCCTGGCCGGCCGCGGCTTCGATCCAGGCGTGATCCGTACGGTCGTCGGTGGCACGCCCGAAGACGACACATCTGTTGTCGACGACCTGCCGCAGCAGCCCGCAGAAGACTAAAAGCCGAGGTCGAAGCAGCGTCCGGCAAGGCAACGCAGGCGTTGCAGACGGGCGATCTCCGCCTTGCGGGTCGCCTCCGCCTGGCGTGCTGCAGCAGCCTCTGCCTCGGCCTTCTTGCGCGCCTCTTCCTCGGCTGCCTGGCGTGCCTGCTCCTCCGCTGCCGCACGTGCGGCCTCATCCGCTGCTGCTTTTTCGCGCGCCGCTTTTTCGGCATCGAGCCGTGCAGTCCGAACGTCCTCCGGCTCGCGCAGCGCCAGCGCCACCCGTTGACCGCTGGCGGCCGCCACCAGAGCCGCGTCCTCGTCGAGCTGGCGAGCCGTGCGGCCGCTGCCGGTCATGTAGACATCATTGCAGCGGGTCTGCCGCGGGTCGCCTTTGGAGATCGGACAGGGCACATCGACGCGACGGGGCAGGTTGGCAAAGCGCTCGCAGGCCGCGACCACGCTGCGCACCTGCGGCTCCTCGGGGCTCTCTGCCCGGCGACGTAGCGCCGTGCCGCCAGCCACCAGCACCTGGCCGGTGCCGTATTCAACGCACTCGCGTTGTCGCACTGGCATGGCTGCGAGGTAGGTGTCCCAACGCTCGCGCAGTTGCGCACCGTTGGCCTGCACCGTGATGTCACGAAAGTAACGGCCGCTGCAACCCGACACCGAGAGCGAGCCGTAAAAGCGGAAGCGGCCCTCCCAGACGATGGTCTGCGGCCCGTCGCTGCGCGGCGTGTAGCCCACCACCGTCTGAAAGTGGGGCGGCCCGAGCTCACGCTCGAGGCGGCTGCCATCAGGCAGAGCGATCTCGATGTTGCAAGGCTGGTCACCGGTCGGGTTGACCGAGATGCGCAGCGGCGTCTCGCGCCCCACGACGAAGCTGTCGGCTGCTACCGCGCTGCCCAGCCAAAGGCCGAGCAGCATGGCCACAGTGCACCCCCCCGCCCGCATCCAGTCAGGGCGTCTCCGGCTGCACGCCCTCAGTGCGGCCGCGGGTGACGCTGTGTACCAGCTCGAATAGCCGGTTCTTGTCGATCGGCTTGGCCAAAAGGTCGTTGGCGCCAGCTTCGAACACACGATCGCGATCCTCACCCATGGTGTCTGCAGTAAAGGCAATAATCGGCAGATTGGCGCCATTCTGAAGTCCCCTGATCTGCCGGGTCGCTTCGATACCGCTCATCACCGGCATGCGCATGTCCATCAGCACCACGTCATAGCAGCTTTCGGCACCGCCTGCCGCCACTGCAGCAACCGCTTCGCGGCCGTCACAGGCTTGTGTCACCACTGCATGGGCGCGCTCCAGCATGGTGCTGACCACCTCGCGATTGATCAGATTATCGTCGACTACCAGCACGCGCAGGCCGCCGATGTCGGGTAGACCGCGTTCCAGGTCGCCGCTGGCGGTATCGGGTAGGGACACCGTTGCCAGCTCTACATCAGCCCAGAAGGTCGAGCCTTGGCCGACCGTGCTTCGCACGCCGACGTCACCCTGCATCAACTGGGCGAGCTGCTTGCAGATGTGCAGGCCGAGTCCGGTTCCGCCGTATTCGCGGGTGGTCGAGGTGCTCGCCTGCGAGTAGGGCTGGAACAGCCGATCGAGGCTGTCCGCATCGATACCGATGCCTGTGTCGCTCACCTCAAAGCGGTAGCGGTTGGCGGCGATCTGCCGGACAGAGATGCTGATGGCGCCCTTGGCGGTGAACTTGAGGGCGTTCGCGATCAGGTTGTTGATAATCTGGCGTAGACGTACCGGGTCACCAAAGGCGGCTTTGGGCAATTGCGTCTCGTTCTGCCAAGTGAATCCCAGCCCGCGCGCCGCAGCCAGCGGTGCGTAGGTGTTGCGCAGGCTGGCCAGAAGTGTCGGCAGGTCGAAGATGACGTTGTCGAGTTCGAGCCGTCCGGACTCGATCTTGGTCATGTCGAGGACCTGGCCCATCAGCTCCGCCATCTCCTTGCCGCTGACCACGATCTGGGCCAGATAACCCCGGCGCACGCCTTCCTCGACGTCTGGTGAGCGCGCCAGTTCGGCCATGCCGAGAATGGCATTGAGCGGTGTGCGCAGTTCATGGTTGATGGTGGCGAAGAACTCTGTCTTGGCGCGGTTGGCGTCGCGCTGACTCTCAGCCAGCGCCTCGGCCGCCTTGCGACGCTCGTGCTCGGCGGTGTAGCGGTCTTCGATGACGCGCCGGTTTTCGACTTCGAGCTGGCTTGCACGCAGCAGTGCCTGCTCTGCCTGTTTGCGTGGAGTGATGTCGCTGATCACACCCAGCACCCGCAACGGCTTGCTCGGCTCCTCGAACACGCCAGCGCACACCGACACCCAGTGTTCGCTGTCGTCCGGCCAGATCACCCGGAATTCGCGGGCCCACTGGCGTTTTTCTTCAAACACCGTACGGTTCCAGTCGGAGAACACCTCGTCTCGGTCGTCGGGGTGGATGGCGCGGTAATAGGTGTCGATGGTCCACACCGGGAGCGGCTGTTCATGGCCATAGCATTCGTCGTGCCGGCGCGAGCGCTCAAAGGTGCCGGTCTTGGTATCCATCTCCCATGTGCCCAGCTGCGCGACGTCGACTGCGTAAGCAAGACGGGTCTGGCTCTCGCGCAGCGCGGTCTGGGCCATGCGCCGTTCGGTGACATCGCTGGCGATCATCGAGTAGCCGGAGACCTCACCGTCAGCGTCGCGCACAGGCGAGAGCGTGACGGCCACATCGACCAGAGCGCCGTTGCGGCGCTGGCGCCGGGTGTCGAAGTGAGGCACCCGCTCGCCGCCCACCACCAGGCCCGCCAGCTCGGTGGCTTCTTTGCGCAAGGCCTCGGGCACCAGCATGTCGATGTTGTGGCCGAGCGCTTCTTCGGCGCGATAACCAAACAGCTCTTGCGCCCCGTTATTCCAGCTGGTGATGGTGCCGTTCGGGTCGGAGGAGACGATCGCGTCGGTGGTTGAGCCGACGATCGCCGCGAGCCTCACCACCTCGTTCTCAGCGGCCTTGAGTTCGGTCTCGTCGAGGATCAGCATGGTTACGCCGCGTACCTGCCCCTCATCGTCCCGGTTGATGGTCGAGGTCACGCGCACCAGCGATTCGCCGCCACCCCGCCGGCCAAGCGCAAAAGCTTCGGTGGCGCGATCGCCCGCACCGACCAGATGTGGCACGCGCAGCAATGTGTCGATGCCGCTGGGCACGCTGCTGCAAACCGTCACCACTTCGCTCAGCAGGTGCCCGGTGGCGGCGTCGGCACTCCATCCGGTGAGCCGCTCGGCCACCGGGTTCATGCGCATGATGCGGCCGTCGCTGTCGGCCGAGATGAACCCTGCCCCGATCATCCCGAGGGTTGCCGAGAGGCCGAGCTCGGTGTCAAGCAAGTGTTCTTCGGCGGTCTTGCGTCGGGCGACCTCTTGCTCGAGTTCTCCGATGGCCTGCTGCAGCTGATCGACTGAAGGGATCTTCAGCATCTTGGGCAGTAGCGGCCAAAGGCCGACGGCGGTGACCACCGAAACCACAGCCGTGAACATCTTGCTGATCGAAAGGGCGCCGTAGGCCGGCACCCAGACCGTCCACACGTCCATCACGTGGGTGATGCCGCAGCCAAAGATGAATACGCTGAACAACACTGCCACCCAGCGGTAGCGAACGTCCGGCCGCCGGCTCAGGAAGGCGACGATGACCGCAGGGATGGAGAAGTAGGACAGCGCGATGACCGCATCCGAGATCACCATCGACCAGAGCAGGGCAGGGGTCCAGGTCAGGCAGAAGCCATGTGGCAACAGACCTTTTTGACCCATCAGATCCGAGAGAAAGTCCATCCGTTACGTCTCCGCTGGCGTGTTTGGCAGAACCGGCCTGCCCAGGATTTAGAAGGCTTCCGTTTTAACACGTCAGTACAGCCGTATAAAACCGTTTTATTCAGCGGTATGGGGTCTTTCGGGGTCTTTCAAGCGGCGCCCTAAAGAAAATGGCCTGAAACGCTCAGGCCATTTCGGGTGCTCGCGAGGGCGGTATGGTGCCGGTGAAGAGAGTCGAACTCCCGACCTTCGCATTACGAATGCGCTGCTCTACCAACTGAGCTACACCGGCGACGCCCGCAATTGTACCGTTTTCCCGGCAAGCGCCAAGGCGCAGACCCGATGGCCGGTGCCGTGCGGCATCCGGCGCGCTGCCGAGCGGCTACGGATCAGGCCGCGGCCGACTCGGACTTGCGCACGCGAAGGGTGAGGTCGATCCGCTCGACGTGAAAGCCGCTGGCGATGCTCTCGAGCGGAAAGCCTTGCAACACTTCCATCGGGATGTCGTGCAGGGTGTCGCTCTCAAGATCGTGCAGGTGCAGATGCGGCTCGGTGTTCGGGTCGTACAGTGTCACGCCGGCTTGTGAGTTGACGGTCTGCAGCAAGCCGCGATCGACGAACAGGTTCAGCGTGTTGTAGACCGTGGCGCGCGAGACGCGCGGACGGCTCTGGTTGACGATGCTGAACACCTGCTCGGCTGACAGATGCTCACGCCGGGTCATGATCAGCTCGGCGATGCGCAGGCGCGGGTAGGTGGTGTTGACGCCCAAGCTGCGGAGGAGACTTGAGATGGCGTCTGGACTGATGAGGGGTCCGTTCATGGCCGTAGTCCTTTCGTCACGAGATGTCACCCAGACTGGACAGCCAGGGTGTAACGTGATGTGGACATTTGGCGGTAAAACAACATGCCTGTCAAGCGTCGGAAGCCTTTTTTTTAAAGCCATCCAGCAAGACTCAATCCAACTTTTTCAGGGCTCCGCCGCTCGCCCCGCGGCGACGTCGCAGCGGGCCAGCGAGCGGGCGATCTTGCGTTCGAGGGTGGCCGCAAGTTCCTCCGCCGTAGCGCTGGCAAAGCCGGCCGCAACCAGCGCCGTGATGACCACGTCGCAGGCCTCTTCGATCACCGCCTCGCGGGGCATCTGGCGCGTCCATGTGCGGGCGAGCTCGCCGGTCTCCTCGGCCAGTTTGACCAGGTTGCGCTCCGGGCTGTTACCAGGGATGTCATGAGCGATGCGAGTGGCCGCGTGTAGCAGTCGGTCGAGGTCCATGGGGGGCGTGGGTGCTGTCGGAGCGTTCGATTCTGCCATGCACCCCCGAACCGCTTTCACGGCGGATGGGATCATCGCGAATGGCGATGTGCGAGCAGCCTGCTTTCTCCCGCCCCGACAGCAGTTGTATGCTCACCCGCATGGATGATGGCCGCGTTGACCCCGATCACTTTGTCGCCACGCAGAGCGCCGGCTGGGCCGCGCTTCGGCGGGACCTGCACGCGCACCCGGAACTCGCCTTTGCCGAGCACCGCACCAGTGACCTGGTGGCGGCCCGGCTGCAGGCGGCCGGCCTGCCGGTGCGGCGCGGGCTCGGTGGCACCGGCGTGGTCGGCATGGTGGAGGGTCGCCAGCCGGGCCCGATGATCGGCCTGCGCGCCGACATGGACGCGCTGCCCATGCACGAGGCCAACAACTTCGCGCACCGCTCGGTGCACGCCGGGCGCATGCACGCCTGTGGGCACGACGGCCACACCGCCATGCTGGTCGCGGCGGCGGAGACGCTGGCGCACGCTCCGGACTTTGCCGGGCGCGTCGCCTTCATCTTTCAGCCGGCCGAGGAGGGCGACGGCGGCGCCCGCCGCATGATGGATGAGGGTCTGTTCAGCGAATTCCCCTGTGAGGATGTCTACGCACTGCACAACTGGCCCGGGCTCGATGCCGGCTGCTTTGCCGTGCACCGCGGGCCGGTGATGGCCTCCGCCGACCAGTTCGACATCACCTTGCGCGGGCGCGGCGCCCACGCCGCCATGCCGCACCAGGGGCTGGACCCGGTCACCGCAGCTGCGGCGCTGGTTCAGACCCTGCAGACGGTGGTGAGCCGGCGCACCGACCCGCTGCGCGCCGGCGTGGTGAGCGTGACCCGCCTGCAGGCCGGCGAAGCCTATAATGTCATTCCCGAGAGGGTGACGCTGGGCGGCACCGTGCGGGCGCTCGACAACCGCGTGCGCGACGACCTGCAGGCGCAGATCACCGCCGCTGCGGAGGGCATTGCGGTGGCACATGGCTTGCACGCCACGGTGGACTACCGGCGCGGCTACCCGGCCACCGTCAACCATGCCGCACAGGCGGACTTTGCCGCACGCGTGGCCGCCGGGCTGGTCGGCGCCGACCACGTGCGCACCGACATGGACCCGTCGATGGGCGCCGAGGACTTTGGCTTCATGCTCATGGAAAAGCCTGGTGCCTACCTGTGGATCGGCAACGGCCCGGGCAGCGGTGGCTGCATGCTGCACAACCCGCTCTACGACTTCAACGACGACATCCTGGCGCTTGGCGCGCGCTTCTGGCGCGCGCTGGTGATGGCACGCCTGCCGCTCTAGCCGGCAAGACGGCGGGCCACCTGTTTGCCCAGTTCCACCCCCCATTGGTCGAAGGGGTTGATGTGCCACACGCAGGCCTGTGTGAACACCTTGTGCTCGTAGCAGGCGAGCAGCGCGCCCAGCGATTCGGCATCCAACCGCGCGCTGCTGATCAGCGAGACCGGCTGCCCCCCAGGCAGGTTGCCATGAGCGCCCGGTGCCGCGTCCACGTGGCCGCCGGTGTGCAGCACCTGGGCCTGCGCCAAGGCGTTGGCGTTGAGCGCCGGCTCCAAGGCTGCGCTCTCGTCGAAGGTGATGATGTCGGCCGGCAGCAGCAGCGTGCCCTGGTGCAGCAGCTGCATGAAGGCATGCTGCGCGTGCGACCCTGCCGCGCCAAAGATGACGCCACCGGTGTCCCACGCCACCGGTTGGCCGTCGAGGTCGACGCGCTTGCCCAGCGATTCCATCTCCAGCTGCTGCAGATAGGCCGGTAGCTGTCGCAGCGGCCACGCGTAGGGCAGCACCGCCTGTGTCTGCGCGCCAAGGACGTTGCGGTACCAGACGCCGAGCAGGCCCATCAGCAGCGGCAGGTTGGTGGTGGGCTCGGCGTCGGCAAAGTGCATGTCGATGAGGTGGGCGCCGCGGTGCAGGCTGTGCAGCACCTGCGGCCCGCAGGCGATCTGCAGCACCAGGCTCACTGCCGACCACAGCGAATAGCGGCCGCCGACCCATTCGCCAAAGGCCAGACACTGCTCGGTCGGCACCCCCCACGCGGCGGCGCGCTCGGGTGCTGCGGTCACCGCGATGAAGTGCCGGTGCAGTTGCGTTTCCGGCAAACCGGCGCCACGCAGCCAATCGCGCGCGTGCGCGGCGTTGGCCAGCGTCTCCAGCGTGCCGAAGGTCTTGGAGCAGATGATGAACAGGGTGCTGGCCGGGTCGCACTGCGCCAGCGCCGCGGCCAGCGCGCGCGGGTCGAGGTCGCTCACGCACACGCAGGCCGGGCCGTCGGCCTGCGTGGCGAGCGCGTCGAGTGCCAGCGCCGGCCCGAGGTCGGAGCCGCCGATGCCCAGGTTGACGATGCGGCGTACCGGCGCTCCTGACGCCAGGCGCCAGATCCCGTGACGGACCTCGCCGGCGATGCGCGCCTGTGCCGCGATGCCAGCGTCGATGTCGGCACGCAGGTCGCGCCCGTCGAGCAGCAGTGGCGGCCGGTCGGCTGACCCACCCGGCGCGCGCAGTGCGCTGTGCAGCGCGGCGCGGCCTTCGCTGGGGTTGACGATGTCCCCTCGCAGCATGCGCTGGACGCGCGTCTGTACACCGGCCTGCTCGGCCAGTTCGCAGAGCAGCTCAAGGCCACGTACGTCGATACGGTGGCGCGACAGGTCGGCCTGCAGCGGGCCCGCACTCACCCGTAGCCAGCCCGGCTCGCCCGGCGTCCGGTGCGGCGAGGGGGTGCGGCCGGCGCCCACCACTTCGCGGTGGGCGAACAGTTGTTGCCAGGCGGGGAGGGTGTCGGGACGCGGCATGGCGGCGAGTGTAGCGGGGTGGGGCCTTGGCGGCACGCATGTCGCCAAGGCTGGCCGGCTGCCGGGGCTCCGCTTCGTTACACTAGCGGCTGCTGCAGAGGAGGCAAGCGATGAAAAAGATCGAAGCGGTGATCAAGCCATTCAAGCTTGATGAGGTCCGCGAGGCGCTGGCGGAGATCGGCGTGTCCGGCTTGACCGTCACCGAAGTCAAGGGTTTCGGCCGGCAGAAGGGCCACACGGAGCTCTACCGTGGCGCCGAATATGTGGTGGATTTCCTGCCCAAGATGAAGGTCGAGGTGGTGGTCACCGGGGAGCAGTCCGCGACGGTGGTCGACGCCATCATCAAGGCCGCGCACACCGGCAAGATCGGCGACGGCAAGATCTTTGTCTACCCGGTCGAACAAGTGGTGCGCATCCGCACCGGCGAGACCGACGAGTCCGCCATCTGATCGCGGCGGAGCGATGAACGGGACCGGACGATGACCGCGGCGGGGCGCTGACCGTGCCGGAGAGCCTCGCCGGCAAGCTGGTGGTTGCCATCTCCTCGCGGGCGCTGTTCGACTTCGAGGAAGAGAATCAGGTCTTTGAGGAGCACGACGACCGTCGCTACCGGGCGCTGCAACTCGAGCGGCTCGACGTGCCGGCCAAGCCCGGGGTGGCGTTCTCTCTGGTGCGTAAATTGCTCGCCTTCAACGGTGATCCGGCGCCAGCCGAGCCCGGCCAGGTGGCGCCTGCGCAGCGCGTCGAGGTGGTCATCCTCAGCCGCAACGACCCGGTCTCGGGCATGCGCGTGTTCCGCTCGGCGCAGCACTACGGCCTGCCGATCCAGCGCGGCGCATTTACCCGCGGCGAGTCACCCTGGCGCTATCTGCGCCCGCTGCACGCCAACCTGTTCCTTTCGGCGCACCTCACCGACGTACGCTCGGCACTCGAGGCCGGCGTGCCAGCGGCGCAGGTCTATCCGCACTCAGCCAAGGCCACCGACGCGCACCCGCACGAAGTGCGTATCGCCTTCGATGGTGACGCGGTGCTGTTCTCGGACGAGGCCGAACGCGTGTATCAGGCTCACGGGCTCGACGCCTTTCAGGCGCACGAGCGCGACAAGGCTGCCCAGCCGCTCTCCGACGGGCCGTTCAAGCCATTGCTGGAGGCTCTGCATCGCCTGCAGCAAGAGGGCACGCCGGCGATGCGTATCCGCACCGCGCTGGTCACTGCGCGCAGCGCGCCGGCGCATGAGCGCGCCATCCGCACACTGATGGACTGGAACGTGGAGGTGGACGAAGCGATGTTCCTCGGCGGCCTCGCCAAAGGCGATTTTCTGCGCGAGTTCGAGCCGGATTTCTTCTTCGATGACCAGGCCGGCCACTGCGAGTCGGCCGCCGCCGCCGGACCTGCCGGTCAGGTTCTGTTCGGCGTCCGCAACGCGGGTTGAACGGCCGCTCAGCCGACCAGACCCTCGGCGAGTTCGCTGACTGGCGGCATCTCTTTAAGAATCACATCCTCGGCCAGCTTGAGCGGGGTCAACGCCACCCGCGGCAGGCGGCGCGACCGCTCAGCCGTGGCGTACTTCTGCGTGGCTGGGCGCGACGACCAGATCGCCAGGTGCAATACGCACGCCATGCGGTTGGCGGCCGGCGGCACTTCGGCATCACGCACCGCCACCACGAAGTCCTCGGGGAAGTGCCAGCGGATGGCGAGTTCGGCACTGACGCGGTGGAAGTCGTAGCCGAATCGCTCGCGCTCGGCCTCGGCCCGCGAGGGGTCGTTGCAAGGCTTCTCTGCCGACAGGGCTTCCATTGCCTCCGGCATGGCGGTGTGCATCACCAGCTGGCCGATGGCATGCATCATGCCTACGGTGAACGCCACCGCCGAGTTGTCGCTCGAGGCATTGGCGATCCACCGGCTGGCGCCGGCGCAGTGTGCGCTGTAACGCCAGAAGCCGGCGAGGTCGAGTCCCTGTACCGGGCGCGCGCTGCCCGCCAGGCCGCAGCCGATGATGATGGTGCGAAGATTGTTGAAGCCGAGCAGCATTACCGCATCGTCGATGCTGGAGACCTTGCGCGGTAGTCCGAACTGTGCCGAGTTGGCGGCGCGCAGCAGTTTGGCGCACAGCACCTGGTCGGCGCGCACGTGACCAAGGATCTCATCGATGCTGACAGCGTCTTTGTTGAAGCTGGCGATCAGTTCATGCACCACTTCCGGCACGCTAGGAAGGTTCTGTGGGTTTTGAAACAGTGCATTGAGTTCCATGGCGCGTGTCGGAGATGTTGGGCGAGCCTGCGATGTTAGCTGCTCTGGCGTGGCCATGCGCCGCCTTCGGTGATCAGCCAATCCATCGGCAGGTCGTGTGCCTGTGGCTGCGTGTCGGGCAGGCGTGCCAGTTCGTAGGCGACGCCGATGGCCAGCGGCCGCGGCTGCATCGCCGCTAAGGTGCGGTCGAAGTGTCCGGCGCCGTATCCGATGCGGTAGCCCCGCGCGTCAAAGCCATTGCAGGGGATGAGCAGCAGTTCAGGGTGCAGATCGGGTCCATCGCCGGGGAAGGGGATGCCGTAGCGGTCGAGTGGCAGCTCGGCCCGCGGGTCCCAGCGCCGCCAGCGCATCGGAACGCCGGTGACGCCGACCACCGGCAGTGCTGCCCAGCGGGTGGTATCGGCATGCAACCAGGCGGCCACCACGTCGCGCATATCGAACTCGGCGCGATAGGGCCAGCAGAAGCCGAGAGAGGCCGGTGCAAGGTGCCCAAGCAGCGCCGTCAGGTGGCCGGCTAGGGCCGCATCTGCCGCTGCGCGGACAGGTACTGGGAGATCGATGCGTGCCTGCATGAGGGCGAGGCGGCGGGCTTTGCGCGCAGCGCGATCGTCAGCGTCGGAGGTCTCGATCACGTCAGCAGGGGCTTGCTTAACGGTGGGGCGCAGACTTTAACCGGCCAGGGCGTTCGCTGTCTCAGATCGCCGCAGCAACTTCGGTCACCAACGCCGGCCCACGGTAGATCAGGCCGGTGTAGACCTGCACCAGGCTGGCGCCGGCTTCAATCTTGGCCCGTGCGTCGGCTGCCGAGAAGATTCCGCCGACACCGATGATCGGCAGCGCCCCGTCGAGCCGCCGCGCCAGCGCGGCGAGGCGCTCGGTGCTGCGCTCGAACACCGGCCGCCCGCTCAGGCCACCGGCCTCGCCGGCCAACGGATGCCCGGCCACGGTGCTGCGGTCCAAGGTGGTGTTGGTGGCGATCACGCCGTCGATGCCGCTCGCCTGCAGTCGCCGGGCGATGTCGTCCATGGCGTCGTCCTCCAGGTCCGGCGCGATCTTCACCAGCAGCGGGACATAGCGGCCGTGCGCGTCGGCCAGACCGGCCTGACGGTGACGCAGCGCCTGCAGCAGCGCATCGAGCTCGTCACCATGTTGCAGGCTGCGCAGACCCTTGGTGTTGGGCGAGCTGATGTTCACCGTCACGTAGCTGGCGTGCGGGTAGGCCGCTTCGAGCGCAGCGAGATAGTCGTCGTTGGCGCGGTCGAGTGGCGTGTCGGCGTTCTTGCCGATGTTGATGCCAAGGATGCCGCGCCAGCGGGTCCGTGCCAGATTGACGAGCAGGCCCTGCACGCCTCCGTTGTTGAAGCCGAGCCGGTTGATCAGGGCGCCGTGCTGCGGCAGGCGGAAGACGCGCGGGCGCGGGTTGCCCGCCTGCGGGCGTGGCGTCACCGTGCCGACTTCGATAAAGCCGAAGCCCAGCGCCGCCAGGCCATCGATGTGCGCGGCGTCTTTGTCGAGACCGGCGGCCAGACCGACGCGGTTGGGAAACTCCATGCCCAGCAGCTTGAGGCGACGGCCCGGTGCGGGTTGCGGGTCGCGCACCACGGCACCGACCAGGTCGACGCCGCGTAGTACCCAGTCGTGCGCGGTCTCGGGCTCCAGCGCGAACAGGGCGCTGCGGATCAGTGCATAGCTCATCGATCTGATTCTAATCGCCCAAGCGGCCGATCCCCTGCAGCGGCGGGTCGAATGCCGCTATCCTTTGATGCATGGCAGCCGCCCCCTCCAAGTCGTCCTCCGGTTCCGCGGCTGGTATCACGCCGCGCTTGCTGCGCCTGATGCGCGAGGCGATGTGGCTGGCCAGCCTTGCCCTTGGCGTGTGTCTGGCTTTGGCACTGCTCACGCATGAGGTCGGCGACCCCGGGTGGTCGCGCGCGGCTTCGGGCGGCGCCCTGCAGAATGGCGCCGGGCTGGTCGGCGCCTGGCTGTCAGACATCCTCTACTACATCTTTGGACGGTCGGCGCTATGGCTGCTGGCAGCGGTCGCGATCGGGCTGGTACGTAGCTACGGTCTTTTGATGCGCGACCGTCAGGTTGACCGCCTGTCCGTGGGGGTGATGCTGGCCGGCCTGCTGCTGTTGCTGGTCGGCAGCGCTGCCTTCGAGGCTTTGCGCTTTCAAGCCTTTGCCGGCGGCTTGCCGGCCGGTGCCGGTGGCGCGCTGGGTAGCACGCTGGCGGGCTTGTCGGCCGGGCTGCTGGGCATCACCGGGGCCACCCTGCTGCTGCTGGTGCTGAGCATGGCGGGCCTCAGTTTGCTCTCTGGCATCTCCTGGTTGGAACTGGCGGAGCACACCGGCGCCGCGGCCGAGTGGCTGGCGCTGCGCGGCTGGCAGACCCTTGAGGATTGGCGCGACCGCCGTCTCGGCGCGCGCGCGGCGCATCGGCGTGACGTGACGCTGGCGGTGGCCGAACAGGTGGCGCAGAACCGTGAGCCGGTGCGCATCGTCGCACCGGAGGAGCCGCCCGAGGTGTCGGAGCGCGTCGACAAGGAGAAGCAGCGTCCCTTGTTCACCGAGCTGCCGGGCGATGGCCTGCCGCCGCTGGCCTTGCTTGACGAGCCGTCGGCTGCGGTCGAGGGCCCGCCCCTGGAGACGCTCGAGTTCACCTCGCGCCTGATCGAGCACAAGCTGCGCGAGTTCGGCGTCGATGTGCAGGTGCTCGCCGCCTATCCCGGCCCGGTCATCACCCGCTATGAGATCGAGCCGGCGACTGGCGTAAAGGGCAGCCAGATCGTCAACCTCGTCAAAGATCTCGCCCGGGCGCTCTCGGTGAGCAGCATCCGCGTGGTCGAGACCATCCCCGGCAAGTCGTGCATGGGTCTGGAGATCCCCAACGCCAAGCGGCAGACGGTGCGCTTGTCTGAAGTGCTGTCGGCCAGTGTCTACGCCGACAACGCCTCGCCGCTCACGCTTGCGCTCGGCAAGGATATCGGCGGTGCGCCGATGGTGGCGGACCTGGCCAAGATGCCGCACCTGCTGGTCGCCGGCACCACCGGCTCGGGCAAGTCGGTGGCGATCAACGCCATGATCCTTTCGCTGTTGTTCAAGGCCACGCCAGCCGAAGTGCGGCTGATCCTGGTCGACCCCAAGATGCTCGAGTTGTCCGTCTACGATGGCATCCCGCACCTGCTGGCGCCGGTGGTCACCGACATGAAGCAGGCGGCGCACGCGCTGGCCTGGTGTACGGTCGAGATGGACCGCCGCTACCGGCTGATGAGCGCGCTCGGTGTCCGCAATCTCGCCGGCTACAACATCAAGGTCAGCGATGCCATCGAGCTCGGCGTGCCCATCACCGACCCGCTGTTTGAGGCGCTCAACCCGGGCGAGGACCCGCCGGAGCTGGAGCCGATGCCGACCATTGTGGTGGTCATCGACGAGCTCGCCGACCTGATGATGGTGGTCGGCAAGAAGATCGAGGAGCTGATCGCGCGGCTGGCGCAGAAGGCCCGCGCTGCCGGCATTCACCTGATTCTTGCCACACAACGGCCATCGGTGGACGTGATCACCGGCCTGATCAAGGCCAACGTGCCGACGCGCGTGGCGTTCCAGGTGTCGAGCAAGATCGACAGCCGCACCATCCTCTCGACCAGATGGGTGCCGAGGCCCTGCTGGGTATGGGCGACATGCTCTACCTGCCGCCCGGCACCGGCCTGCCCGTGCGCTGCCACGGCGCGTTCGTGGGCGACGACGAGGTGCACCGGGTCGTCGAGTTCTTGCGCCAGCAGGGCGAGCCGGACTACATCGAGGGCATGCTCGATGGCGACAGTGGCGGCGGCGATTTTGATGGCGCGGGCGGCGAGAGCGGTGGCGGCGATCCCGAGTCCGACCCGCTCTACGATGAGGCGGTGGCCATCGTGCTGCGCACCCGTCGCGCCAGCATCTCTGCCGTACAGCGCCAGCTGCGCATCGGCTACAACCGCGCCGCGCGTCTCATCGAGGCCATGGAACAGGCAGGACTGGTGTCGCCGATGGAGTCCAACGGCAACCGAACGGTGCTGGTGCGAGCACCTGAGTAGGGGCGCAAAAAAGCCCTCCCGGAACACGTCCGGAAGGGCCCAAGGGGACTGCGAAGACTCAGGCTGCGACGCCAATGTAATAGGCGTTGTCGGAATCGGTGACCGCTGGCATCCCGACCACGCTCACCGCAGCGATATTCTGCTGCTGTCCGATGAGCAGGGTGGTGTCGGTGAACACCAGTTCCTGTGAAGCGCCTGGGGCCAGACTGCCGAAGTCGTAGTCGGTCCCTGCAGCAGCACCATTGAGGTCGTAGCTGCTGTCGCTAAGTACCACGTCGCCGAGTGTGACGGTGCCAGTATTGGTCACTACGAAGCGGAACTGCGGTGCGCTGGTCGCCTCCGGACCCGTGGGCGAGTTGGCGTCGTCCCAAGTTACCCCGCCGTCCACCGATACGTACTTCACCAGATTCACGCGTGGGTCGTAGACCACGGTCGCGTACTCGCTGTCAGCCGCCGGTGTGGTCTCGTTGCTGTCTGCGGTCGAGTCGCTCTCTACCCGGCCGTCGCCGCCGCCGTTGCTGTCGAGGTCGGCCTGCGTCAGCGTGTAGGTGTCGTCATACACACCCGTTTCACCGGGGGCCAAGGTGACCCCCGAGATGGCGACGCCAGTAAGTGGGTCTGTGACCTCGACGCCTGTGAGGGTGACGTTGCCCAGATTGGCCAACGTGTAGCGGAAGTTCAGGACGTCGCCCTCGGCATCGGCGAGCGCGTTGCCGTTGCCGCCGGTGACACCGGTGAAGGCCGCATCGTACGACATGACCTTGGTCAGCAGCAGGGGTACCTGGTCGCTGTCGGTCACCGGATTGGCCTCGTCGCTGGTCGCGTTGGCGGTGTTGTCGATGTAGCCGTCGCCGCCACCGTTGTTGTCGAGGTCGGATTGCTGCAGCGTGTAGCTGGTCAGGTAGACGTCGGCCGCGCCCGGAGCCAGGGTGAGGTCGTTGAGGGCGAATCCCGTCAGGGGTTCGACCAGATCGACATTGGTCAGCGTCACGTTGCCCGGATTGGCAAGGATGATGCGGTAGTTGATCTGGTCGCCCACCGCATCGGCGACACCGTTGCCGTTGCCACCGGTGACATCAAGGAACAGCTTGCTGAGGAACATCACCGGGCTCACAAACAACTGCACCGTCTCGGTATCGAAGGTCGGGCCGGTCTCGTCGGCGACAGCCACAGCGTCGTTATCGAGAGTGCCGTCGCCGCCGCCGTTGGTGTCGAGGTCAGACTGTTGCAGCGTGTAGCTGGTCAGGTATTCGTAACTCTCACCTGGCAGCAGAGTCGGCAAGGTGTCGCTGAATGCGGTGAGGCTGCTGCTGGTGGTGACGTTGTGCAGGGTCGTCGTGCCAACGTTACTGATGACGATGCGGTAGTTGAGAATGTCGCCCGCTGCATCGGCCAACACATTGCCATTGCCGCCGGTCAGGTTGACGAAGGATTTGATGATCTGCAGGCCGGTGGTCCGCAACAACTGTACCGTTTCGGCATCGCTGATGGCATCGGTCTGGTCGCTGTCGGCCGTCGCGGTGTTCTCGATGGCCCCATCGCCGCCGTTGGTGTCAAGGTCGGCCTGGGTGAGCACGTAACTCGATCCGAAGGTCTGAAACTCGCCCGGGGCCAAGGTCAACCCGGTCTGGTTGAGGCCGGTGAGCGGATCGATCACTGATACGCCGGTCAGCGTCACATTGCCGACATTCGATACGGTCACGTTGTAATTGAGCGAGTCACCGGCGAAATCTGCGAGCAGATTGCCGTTGCCGCCACTCACACCGTCGAGCACCTTGTTTAGGCCGCACGGTCAGGTCGACCCGCTCGGAGTCGTCGTGCGGGTCCGTCTCGTTGCTGTCGGCGGTCGCGGTGTTCTCGATGTGGCCGTCGCCGCCACCGTTGGTGTCGAGGTCGGCCTGGGTCAGCGTGTAAGTGCTGGCGAACCACTGCGAGGTGCCCGGGGCGATGGTGATGCCGCTGAGGTTCTGGCCGGTCAGCGGATCGACCACGGTGACGCCGGTGAGCGTGATGTTGCCGGTGTTGGTGACGAAGACGCGGTAGTTGAGCACGTCGCCCGCTGCGTCGGCGGCGCCGTTGCCATTGCCGCCGGTGACGCCATCGAAAACTTTGTCGACGCTCATGTCCGGTGCATAGACCAGAGGCACTTCTGCTGAGGCGCTGACCGGGTCGGTCTGGTCGGAATCGGCGGTTGCGGTGTTGTCAAGGTCGCCATCGCCACCGCCCTTGTCATCAAGGTCGGATTGCTTGAGCACGTAACTGCTGTCGAAGCTCTGCGATTCGCCGGCAGCAAGGGTGATGCCACTCAGGTTCTGACCGGTGAGGGGGTCAACGATCGTCACGTTGGTCAGCGACTGGCCGTCGATGTTGGTCACGGTGACTCGGTAGTGGATGATGTCGCCCGCGGCGTCGGCGATGGTGTTGCCGTTGCCATCGGTCACCTCAAGGAAAGTCTTGGTGATCTTGAGCGCAGGGATGAAGTCGAGTGGCGCCGTTGCCGAGGCGCTGACCGGGTCGGTCTCGTTGCTGTCGGTGGTTGCGGTGTTGTCGATGTCGCCATCGCCGCCGCCGTTGTTGTCGAGGTCGGCTTGGGTCAGGGTGTAGGTTGAGCCGTAACTCTGGCTTGCTCCCGGCGCCAAGGTCACGCCGGTGACGTTCTGGCCGGTCAGCGGGTCGGTCACGGTGACCCCGGTCAGGGTCACATTGCCATTGTTGGTGATGGTGACGGTGTAGTGCAGCACCTCGCCCGGCAGGTCGATCTTGTCGTTCTGGTTGCCGCCAGTGACGCTGTCGTAGGACTTGGCGATGGCGAGCACCGGCAGGTAAGCCAACGGTACAGTCTCGGAGTCGCTCGAGGGGTCGGTCTCGTTGCTATCGACGGTTGCGGTGTTGTCGACATCGCCGTCGCCGCCACCCTTGGTGTCGAGGTCGGCCTGGGTGAGCGTGTAGCTCGAGGTGAAGGTCTGCGTCTCACCGACCGCCAGGGTGATGCCACTCAAGTTTTGGCCGGTGAGCGGGTCGACGACGGTGATGCCGGTCAGAGTGATGTTGCCGGTGTTGCTGACGACCACGGCGTAGTTGAGGACGTCGCCGGCTGCGTCGGCGATGCCGTTGCCGTTGCCGCCGGTCACCTTATCGAACACCTTGTCGACGGTGATCGCAGGGGTGTAAGCCAAGGGTGCCGTAGCGGAGTCGCTGGTGGGCGCGGTCTGGTCGGAGTCGGCCGTGGCCGTATTATCGATGTCGTTGTCGCCACCGCCGCGGTTGTCCAGATCTGCTTGGGTCACCGTGTAACTGCTGGTGTAGGTCGCGCTTCCGCCTACCAGCAAGGTGACGCCACTCACGTTCTGGCCGGTCAGCGGGTCGACGACCGACACACCGGTCAGATCTTGGTTGCCGGTGTTGGTCACCACCACGCTGTACTTGACGATGTCACCGGCCTGATCGGCGATGCCGTCGCTGTCGAGCGTCACGCCATCGGCCTGGTAGACCCCATCGACCGCCTTGTCGATGGCCAGACCCGGGATGAGCGGGATGATGGCCTTGGGTGAGAGTTGCAGCGAGGTGGCACCGCTGCCGCCGATGTCGACCGTGGTCTGCAAGGAGCCGCCGGTCCACGATGAGGCGCCATTGGTCGGCCCTGCACCCTGATCCGGCACATCGCCATCCTTGGCGATCTGCAGGCCGTAGTAGATCTCGGCACCGCCCTTGGTGGTGGTCGGGCCGGTGTAGACAAAGGTCACCGTGACGTGACCTTGCTTGGTGTTGGAACTGGCATAGGTGACCGCGCTGACATTGGTGATGTCGGCGTTGATGCTCATGAAGGCACCGGCGGTACCGCCACCGTTGCTGAAGGTGCCGTCGGTCGAGGGTGTGTTGCCAGTCGGCCAGCTGGACGGCACGCGGCTGTCCTGCACGCTGGTCAGGCCGACGAAGCCACCGGAGTTGGTATTGACCTGATAGTGGTCGTAGGTGATGTTGAAGCTGTAGCTTTGCCCTTGCACCAAGGGGGTTTTGTTGCTCGCGCTGTAGACGAAGACATGCGGAATGACCTCGCCTTCTTTGTAGTCCGACTTGTTGTCCGAGAGGATGTTGTTGTTCCACTCGGCACTCGAACCCGATGCGGCATCGCCGTAGGCCCAGTGTTGGTAGACCTTGCTGACGACGCCGACCGTCTGGGTGGGGGCAAGCAGGGCGCTTTTCTTGTTCGACCCTTCCGTCAGGGTCATACCGGTCAGGTAGGGATTGACCAGACCCGATTGCACTGCCTCTCCATGACCCGTGTCATGGCCGAGCGGGTTGGCTGACATCGGCTTTTTCTTGGCTGTCATGCTGTGTTCTCCTGATTGCCCAAAGGGGTCCCGGGCCCCGATCGAGGCCGGCTCTACGGGTGACGCTGCGGTGCAGCATTCACGTCGGACTCAGGATTGCAGCGGCCAGCGCGCCGGTATGCCGGACGTTGTCGCGAAGTGGGTGGGATATGGCGTTGCGCGTGTAGGACCTGCCGCTAGCGCCGTAGGACAAGGCTTACAGCGGAGAGCTTGCGGACATGGCGGACATCGTTCTCGCCGACGAACAGCCGGTGGTACGCAGCGGTCTGCGAGCGGTGTTGGCGGTCGCGCGGGATTTTCGCATCACCGCGGAGGTCGGGCATTCCGCCGCGCTATTTGCCGAACTCGCCCGTGTCTCTTGCGACCTGCTGCTGGTGGAGCCGGCGCTGCCTGATCTGCCAGTGGTCGAGCTGATCGGCCGGGTGCGTCGCCTGCCGGCTGCACCGCGTGTGCTGGCGTTTGGTGTGAAGCCGGAGGAAGACTTCGCTCTGCCGCTGATCGAGCTCGGTGCCGCGGGCTATCTTCACAAGTGCAGCCCGCCGGAGCAGATCCTCGTTGCTGTGCGTACCGTGCTCGGGGGCGACACCTATCTGCCGCCAGGGGTGGCGCGCAGCCTGCTGGCCGGCGGTCACGGCCAGGCTGAACTGCCCCACCTGGCCTTGTCGCGGCGGGAGATGGGCGTGCTGCTGATGCTGGGGGCCGGGCGTCCGCTCAAGCGCATCGCCGACGAACTCAATCTCAGCATCAAGACGGTGAGCACCTACCGAAGCCGGGTCCTGCAGAAACTCGGTCTGGCCTCGAACGCCGACCTCACGCGCTACGTCATAGAGCGCGGCCTGGGCTAGACCAGCAACTGACCGGCAGGCGGGTGGGAGAGAAAGCCCGCCGGGCTGGCACTGGCGCCATAGGCCCCCGATTGGCCGATTGCCAGGATGTCGCCGGGCCCGACGTCGGCCGGCAGCATCACCTCGCGCGCGAGCACGTCGAGCGGCGTGCACAAGGGCCCGCAGACGGTAAAGGTGGTGTCGCCGCGCGCGGCCAGGTCGCGTGCCAGCCAGACCGGATAGTCGCGCCGGATCACCTGACCGAAGTTGCCGGATGCCGCGAGGTGCTGGTGCATCCCGCCGTCACAGACGAGGAAGTCGCGGCCGCGCGAACGCTTGCGATCGATGACCTGGGTGAGGAACACCCCAGCTTCACCAACCAGATAGCGCCCAAGTTCCAGCACGAGCACGGTCTCTGGAAAGTGCGCCGCATGGTCGCGGGCGATGTCAGCCAGTGCTGCGCGCACCGGCGCCGTGTCGAGCGGCTGTTCGCCGGCAAAGTAGGGGATGCCGAAGCCGCCACCGAGGTTGAACACGCGCAGCGGGGTGGCTTGGGCCACCAGATGGGCGTCTGCGACGGGCGCCCAAGCCGCGAGTTCGGTACAGAGGGCGTGGCTGCGTCGCAGTGCCTCGGCCACCTGCCCGCCATCGAGGTTTTGCGAGCCGGCGTAGATGTGAAAGCCAGCAAAGGTCAGGTTCGCCGGCCAGGCGGCGAGTACCGCCGGGACTTTCTCTGCGTCGATGCCGAACACCTGTGCGCCACCGCCCATGCGCATGCCCGCGCGCCGCAGCTCGAAGTCAGGGTTGATGCGCAGGGCCGCCCGTGCAGATTGCCCGGCTGTGCGCGCCAGCGCTGCCAGGCGCGCCAGTTCGCCGGCTGATTCGACATGGATCACCGCCCCGGCATCGATCGCCGCTGCCAACTCGGCGTCGCGCTTGCCGGGGCCGGCAAAGCCGAGGTGTGCGCCGCGGTGGCCGGCGTCGAGCGCGAGCGCCAGTTCGCCGCCCGAGGCGATGTCGAAGCCGTCGACCTGTGTCGCCAAGAGGCGCAGCAACTCGGGCAGTGGATTGGCCTTGATGGCGTAATGCAGGCGTATGCCTTCGGGCAGTAGCGTGCGCACCGAGGCGACGCGTGTTCGTACCGCTGCAGAGTCCACCACGTAGAGCGGCGTGCCATGGCGGGCGGCCAACGACACGGCAGTCTGCCCGCCGAGCAGCAGGGCACCGGTGGCGTCGGTCGAGAACGGCGGCGCCGCGTGCAATGGCATGCCGTGCGTCGGCGCTGCGGGCTCAGTCATTGCCATCGCTGGCGTGGTCGGTCGCCGTGGTGGCGAGGCGCGTGAGGAGTTGTTGGCGGATCAGCACGCGGTCGAACTTACCATTGGCGGTTCTTGGCAGGGCGCCCGGCCAGACTTCGATGTGCCGCGGGTGCATCCAGGTCGGCAGCCCACTGCGCAGTGCGTTAGCCAGGCCGCTGATGTCGTCGCTCGCCACTGCCAGTGTGATCACCTCTCCGAGCCACCGGTCTGGCAAGCCGGTGGCCACGCACTCCGGCCAACCGGCTGCCGCCGCGACCGATTCGACCTCAGTCGGACTGACCCGGTAGCCCGAGGTCTTGATCTGCCCGTCCTTGCGGCCAATGAACCACAGATAGCCTTCGTCGTCGCATCGCAGGGTGTCGCCGGACCATACCGCCGGCTCGCCGTCGGGCCCGGGCCGAAAGCGTTCGGCGCTGCGTGCCGGGTCGTTCCAGTAGCCACGCGCAACCAGCGGACCTTGTTGCACCAGTTCGCCGGCTTCGCCCGAGGCACAGAAGCTGCCGTCCTGTCGCAGCAGGTGCAGGCGGGTGCCGCCGGGCAAGGCGACGCCCACCGATTCGGGTTTCCGCTCGAACTCATGGGGTGGCAGGGCGCTCGCCCGGAACGCCTCGGTCAGGCCATACAGCGCGTGCGGCGCGGCATGCGGCCAGACGGCCTGCAGCCATTGCCAGTTTGCAGCCGGCAGCTGCCCGCCGGTGTTGGCGAAATAGCGCAAAGATGCGGAACCCGGTGCGCCGGCCAGATCGGCGCGGTGCGCGGCTTCGATGGCCTGCTGCAATTGCAGATACAAGGGTGGCACGGCGAGGATGCCGGTGATCGCGTAGCGGTCGAGCGCGACCAGCAGATCGGCCGGGAACAGGTGGTCGACCAGCGCCACCGATGCCCCGGCAGCAAAGGCGGTGGTCAGCTGCGAAAAGCCGGCATCGAAGGACAGCGGCAGCGCAGCCAGCAAGCGATCGTCGGGGCGATGGCCGAGGCAGGCGTTCATCGCTGCTGCGCCGGCCAGCAGGTTGGCATGCGTCACCATCACCCCCTTGGGCGCGCCGCTGCTGCCCGAGGTGTAGAACAAGATGGCCAACTCTTGGCTATCGCGTCGAATCGGCGGTGGGCATCCGGCAAGGCTGTGCACCTCGCGCTGCCATGCGGCGTCGTCCACGTCTACGCCACGCCAGGGTCGGGCGTGGTCGGCGGCCGTCAGCGCCTGCAGGCGTCCGTAGTCGCTGAGCAGCAGGGCCGCCTGCGCGTCGGCCAAGCTGGCCAGCGCTTGCGATGCGCGTACCGCCGGGTTGAGTGGCAGCGCGACATGGCCGGCGCGCATCGCGGCGAAAAGGGCCACCACAGTGTCGACGCGCTTGTCGAGCCACACGCCGATGCGCGACCCGCGTAGCGGACAGGCGTCGGCCAGCCAGGCAGCCACCTGATCGACCCTGCGGTCGAGTTCGCCGTAGGTCAGATGCGAGCCGTCTCGCCAGAGGGCCGGCGCCTCCGGCCAGCGCCGCGCGGCGGCGCTCAGCAGGTCGGCAGCGGTCGCCATCGTGGGCGTCGCGCTGTGCGCATCAGCCATCATGCGTTGCAGGCCACGTGGTCGGGGCTGCTGCCCATGCCGGCCACGACTCCCTATAATGGCGCCCCCGGATGCCGTCGGGCCGCGGCGACTCCCGCCGGTGTCCGGCCTTCGAACCTCCGGGCCGGCATCGGCCGTCGTCGGCAACGGGACTCTTCGCGAACATGGCAGTAGACATGCAGACTGAACTGGCACGCATCCTCGACGACGTTCTCGCACTCGAGGGCCGCGGCGTTGCTTTGCGGGCCGAATCGCGTTTGATGGGCGCCATCCCCGAACTCGACTCGATGGCCGTGTTGTCGGTCTTGGAGGCGATCCGCGACCGCCTCCACGTGCGCATCGCCGACGACGAGATCGACGGCCGCATGTTCAGCACGCTCGGCGCCCTCACCGAGTTCGTCAGCGCCCGCGCCAGCGTCTAGCGTCCGCCAGCGCTCCGTTCGCCGCGTTGCGGCGCCGGCGTGTCGGCGGGCACCGCCTCGTCGACCAGATCGACCACGGTGCCGTGGATCTCGACGTCGAACCAGAGCCAGAAGTTAGCCAGCGAACGCTCCTTGGGCCACTGCGAGGCATCGTCGACCCAGCTGCCGAGTTCCGCTTCGAACAACTCGACGCCGATCTCGTCGATGAACGCCACGGCGTCTTCCGGTTCTTCGAATTCAGGGATCAGCAACGCAGTGCAGTCGAGCCGCAACTGCTCGAGTGTAAGGTCGACCTCGTGGCCGGGTGTTTTGCGCAGCCAGTCGAGGAAGGGCTGCTTGGGCTTGATCACGGCGAGGTTGCGGTCGATCACGTACATCGGCATCTCCAGAGAGCCCCGCAGGATGGGGTATGGAAGGATTATCGCATCGTCCGCCATCGCTCCGCGGCAGCCGTCGGCGCGGCCACGCGCAGGCGTCGTCACCGCTTGGATCGGAACCGACGCGCGGCGGCGCATTCCAAGCGTGTGCTCGGCGCAGAACGGCCACCGTGTTGGATAGATTCCACTGGTATGGTGGCGGCGCGATCCGGTGGCGAGAGGCCGCCGACAACACACCATCATAAGATTCAGCGAGAACTGCCCATGCGCAACGACAGTCGCCTTCTCTTTCCTCGCACGCCCGATCTGCGCAGCAGCGATGCCGACAGTTTTCGCGCCACGCTCGGCGCCTATTTCCATAGCACGTTCAGCGCTTATGAGTCGCTGTTCGAGGCGCTGGTGGACGAGGACAGCTATCGCATCAAGCCGATCAGCCTGCGCCACCCGTTGATCTTCTACTACGGGCATACCGCGACTTTCTTCACCAACAAGCTGCTTCTCGCCGGCCTGATCAGCGAGCGTGTCAACCCGCGTTTTGAGTCGATGTTCGCGGTGGGGGTCGACGAGATGAGCTGGGACGACCTCAACGAGGCGCACTACGACTGGCCGACCGCAGCCGAGGTGCGTGCCTACCGCGACAGCGTCCGGGCCATGGTCGACCGCATCATCCGCGAAGCGCCGTTGCAGATGCCGGTGGACTGGGACAATCCGTGGTGGGCCCTGATCATGGGCGTCGAACACGAGCGCATCCACCTCGAGACGTCCACCGTGCTGATCCGTCAGCACGCCCTCGGGCGGGTGCGACCGGTGGCCGGTTGGGCGCCGGATCGCAGCGGCCTGATGGCAGCCCCGACGCCTGCCGATGCGCCGGTCAACCGCCTGGTGGCGATCCCGGCCGGCGGCGTGCGATCGGGTAAGGCCATCGATGACGCGCTCTACGGCTGGGACAACGAGTACGGCCGACGCGAGGTGGCATTGCCGGCTTTCGAGGCCGCCAGCATGCTGGTCAGCAATGCCGAGTACCTGGCCTTCGTCGAAGCCGGCGGCTATGCCGATGCGCAGTGGTGGGACGAGGAGGGGGAGGGCTGGCGCCGTTATTCCCGGGCCACCGCGCCGACTTTCTGGGTCCGCGATGGTGCTGCCTGGAAGCTGCGCCTGATGACCGAGGAGGTCGCCATGCCCTGGAGCTGGCCGGTCGAGGTCAACTGCCTCGAGGCCCGGGCCTTCTGCCGCTGGAAGAGCGCGCAGACCGGCCGCACCCACCGCCTCCCGACTGAGGACGAGTGGTACCGCCTGTACGACGTCGCCGGCATCGCCGAGGTGCCGCACGACACGCCCGCCGCCGCCAATCTGCACCTCGACCACGGCGCCTCGAGCTGCCCGGTCGATCGCCACGCACAGGGCGACTTCTTCGACGTGGTCGGCAATGTGTGGCAATGGACCGAGACGCCGATCTATCCCTTCGAGGGCTTCCGCGTCCACGACATCTACGACGACTTCTCCACACCCACCTTCGACGGCCGTCATAACCTGATGAAGGGCGGTTCGTGGGCTTCTTGCGGCAATGAGAGCATCCGCGCGTCGCGCTATGCCTTCCGCCGTCACTTCTTCCAACATGCGGGGTTGCGCTACGTGGTCACCGATACGCCGGCGGTCGCGCCGAACGTCTATTACGAATCCGACCGGCAACTCTCCGAGTACGCCGAGTTCCACTACGGCGATGAGTGCTTCGGCGTCCCGAATTTCCCCAAGGCGCTGGCCGAGATCGCCATCGCCGCGATGGGTAATCGCACGGCCGACAAGGCGCTCGATCTGGGCTGTGCCACCGGACGCGCGAGTTTTGAGCTGGCGCGCCATTTCGGCCAGGTCACCGGCGTCGATTTCTCGGCGCGCTTCATCAACGCTGGGGTGCAGCTGCGTGACACCGGCGAGCTACGCTACCAGCGGGTCGAGGAGGGCGAGCTGGTGAGTTACCAGACGCGCACTCTGGCGGCGCTCGACCTGGTCGAGGTCGCTGGCCGCGTCGATTTCATGCAGGGCGACGCCTGCAACCTCAAGACCGTGCTCACCGGCTACGACCTGATCCTCGCCGCCAACCTCATCGATCGGCTCTACGACCCGCGTGCCTTTCTCGACCGCGTGCACGAGCGGCTCAAAGTCGGTGGCATCCTCATACTGACCTCGCCCTACACCTGGCTCGAGGAGCACACCGCGCGCGAGAACTGGCTCGGCGGCTTCAAGAAGGACGGCGAGAACTGGACCACGCTGGATGCGCTCAAGGCAGTGTTGGCGCCTCACTTCCGCCTGCTCGGTGAGCCGCTGGACGTACCCTTTGCCATCCGCGAGACGCGCCGCAAGCATCAGCACACGATCGCCGAGGCCAGCCTCTGGGAGCGCATCCGCTGAGTTTCGACTTTGATACGCCGATCGACCGCGGCGGCACGCACAGCGAGAAGTACGCGCTGCGCCGCGAGCTGTTCGGCACCGATGCGGTCGAGCCGTTGTGGGTGGCTGACATGGACTTCGCCGCGCCGCTGGTGGTGCAGGCTGCGCTTGCTGCTCGCGTGGCGCACCCCGTCTACGGCTACACGGTGATTCCCGACAGCGTGTCACAGGCGCTGGCCGGTTGGCTGCAGCGGCGGCATGCTTGGGCCGTGGAGCCGGCGAGCATCCATCTCGCGCCTGGCGTGGTGCCCACGCTTTACGCCGCGGTGGCAGCCTTCAGCCAGCCGGGGGAGGGCGTGATCGTTCAGCCGCCGGTCTACCCGCCCTTGTTCGATGCCGTCACGCGTCAGGGCCGGACTGTGCTGGAGAACCCGCTGCGCGAGACGCCAGGCGGCTATGCCATGGATCTGGAGCACCTCGAGGCCCTGGCTGAGCGCGGTGCGCGCTTGCTGCTGCTGTGCAGCCCGCACAACCCGGTCGGGCGCGTCTGGCGCGAGGGCGAGTTGCGGGCTGTGCTCGACATCGCCCGCCGGCACGGGCTGGTCATCCTCAGCGACGAGATCCACGCTGACCTGGTCTATGCGCCACGCCACGGCGCCGCCACCGATGCACCGGTGCATGTCCCCTTGGGCGCCATCGCCAGCCCCGGCGATGCCGTGGTCACGGTGGTCGCGCCGAGCAAGACCTTCAATATACCGGGCCTCGGGCTGTCGGCGACCATCGCCTCGGGGGATGGCGTTGCCCGCCGGCTGGCCGAGGCTTTCGCGCGTCTGCCGGTGAGCGTCGCCAACCCACTCGGGCTGGCGGCTTTTGAGGCGGCCTACCGTGAGGGCGATGCCTGGCTCGATGCCTGCCTTACGGTGCTGCGCAGCAACCGCGATCTGTTGAACACCGCCTTGGGCAGCGGCCCGGCCGCGCAGGTCTGCGGGCGGCCGCCTGAGTCGACCTACCTCGCCTGGCTCGATTGCCGGGGCACCGGCCTGGATGGCGCCAGCCTGATGCATGCGTGGGTCGAAGCCGGGCTGGGCTTATCAGCCGGCACGCGCTTCGGCACCGGTGGCAGCGGCTTTATGCGGCTCAATTTCGCCATCCCGCCGGCTCGCATGGCCGGTGTGCTCGAGCGCGTCGCCGCCGTCAGTCGCAGTTGAGGGCCAGTGCGGCCTGCAGCTCTGCCCGTAGCCTGTGGCGCAACGCGGGAGGATCCAGCAGTTCGACGCTACTGCCGTGTCGCAGCACTTCGCCAAGCAACTCTCGCGGGTCGGAGTAGGGCACCTCGAGCAGATAGCGGCCCTCGGCGTCAAAGCTGCCGCGCTGCTGTGAGTGCCAGTGTTCGGTCGCCACCCAACGCGCACGCTCGGCGCTGAAGCGCAGTCGTGCCCAGTTGACCTCCGCGCCGGAGAAGATGCCGTAGCCGGCACTGAAGAAGGCGTCGAGTGCGGCGTCGTTGCATTCTTCGGCGGTCTCGTCCAGCGCTTGCAGAGTACGGATGCCGTCCAGAGCAAAGCTGCGCAGTGCCTGCCGCAGATGACACCAGGCATCGAGGTACCAGTTGCCGCGGTAATGCACCAGGCGCTGTGGCGAGACGCTGCGTTCAGTGACGTCGTCACGCGCCCTTCCGTAGTAGTGGATGAGGAGGCGTCGCCTTTGCAGCAGCGCGAGGCCGATCGCCGGAAACAGGTGGTTGCTTGGTGGTCGTACGCCGGCCCGGGTGATGCGGATGCGCCGGCGCAACTCCGTCGATCCCACTTTGCCCTCGCCGAGAATGGTATCGATGCGCGCCACCAGCGGCCTGATGTGGGGCGTCAGAAGGTTGCTGTCAAGTTCCTCCAGCAGCTGGCTCATGGTCAACAGCGCAGCCACTTCGGCTTCGCTGAACCATAGCCCCGGCAGCGCATAGCGTGGTCCCGGGCCCGGTTTGCCGAAGCGGTAGCCGCCGAGTTCGCGGTCGTATTCGATGGGTGCGTTGAAGCGGTCACGCAGGTAAGCGAGGTCGCGCTTGAACGTCGCGCGGGAGACGCCGAGGGTCGCCAGCATGTCCTTGAGCGGCACCACCCGTCGCTCGTGCAGGAGTTGGTCGATGCGGTGGAGTCGCTCGGCGTCGTGCATGCGCGGCATTGTCGAAACAAATCTTCGGCAGTTTATCAGCGGCTCGCGATATGAGCCTATGGCGTCCGAACATTTCGCGTAAAAAAGCCCGTGAGTTGAAGCAAAACCGAGGTCCACTCGTTTTCTACAGGGCAGGTCAATCACTCTGCGACAGTCGATATAAATGATGACTCATGGTTTGACCCAAGCCCTGCTAGCTACGCTGCTCTCGTGCGGTGTTTTTCTGGTCGTCAGTGAGTTGCAGGTCAATCTGGTGGCCGAGGCGGGTCCTGGGGTGAGCGCGCCTTACCTGCCCGCCGGGGTGCGGCTGATCGCGTCGGCAGTGTTGGGCGTCGCAGGCTGTGTCGGGGTCGCTGCAGCATCGTGGCTGGTTGCCTCGCAGACGTTTTCGACGGCCGGTGGCGGCACTCTGCTGATGATTGCCTTGGTCAGCGGTTTCGTGCCATTGCTGGCGCTCATGGCATTCCGCCGTGTCTACGGGATCGGCGAAGACCTCCGCGATCTCTCCTTTCGCGGCTTGCTCGTGCTCGCGGCGCTGCAATCCACGCTCTCGCCGCTCGCGCACCAGGCCGTGTTCTATGTCAGCGGCGCGGCGCCTGCCAGCGTTGCCAATCTGCTGGTCATGGTCGCTGGGGACATGGTCGGCTGCATGCTCGTGGTGCTGGCGCTGGCAGCCCTTTGGCGTTTGGTGCGGTCACGTTGACGCACGGGTGGAGTCGCCGCGGCGGTTTCACACACGGGTAACCGGCCTCAAGCACAGTCCGCGGCTACTGTGCCGCAGTGCTCGGTTCATCGCTTGATGTCCGCCGCGTCTGCGGTCCGCTGCGCGTGACCACTTGCCCGGGGAGCCCTTGCTATGACGACCGCTACGCTGCGCCGCAAGAAGAACACACACCATCGTGAGGAGCCGTGGAAGCCCGACCGGTGCGACCGCGTCGCCATGGTGCTGCAGGGCGGCGGTGCCCTTGGCGCCTATCAGGCCGGCGTCTACCAGGCGATGCACGAGGCCGGCATGGAGCCGGATTGGGTCAGCGGCGTGTCGATCGGCGGGATCAACGCGGCGCTCATCGCGGGCAATCCGCCCGAGCGCCGCCTTGAGCGCCTTCGTGAGTTCTGGGAGACGATCTCGGAACGTAAGATCTGGGCGTTTACGCCTGACGGAGACATCTTCCGCAAGGCGCGCAACGCCACCAGTTCGTTGACCACCATGCTTGCCGGACAGCCTGGTTTCTTCTCCCCGCGTACGCAGAATCCCTGGATGGCGCTGACCGGCTCTGAACACGCGACCAGCTTCTACGATTCCGATCCGCTGCGCGAGACCTTGGTCGAGCTGGTCGATTTCGAGCTGCTCAACCACGGGCCGGTGCATTTTGCGGTCGGGGCGGTGAATGTACTGAGTGGCAATTTCATCTACTTCGACAACCAGAATGAGGATATCGAGCCCGAGCACATCATGGCCAGCGGCGCACTCCCGCCGGCCTTGCCGATGGTCAAGATCGGTACCGATTTCTTCTGGGACGGTGGCATCGTTTCCAATACCCCTTTGCGCCATCTGCTCGACAAGGAGGAGGCGCTCAATACCCTGGTGTTCCAGGTCGATCTGTTCAGCGCTCGCGGCGAGCTGCCGCGTGACATGCAGGATGTGCTCGCGCGTCACAAGGACATCATGTATTCGTCGCGGACGCGTGCCAACACCGATGCCTATCGTCGCCTGCGCCATTGGAAGCGGGTGGCGCTGGAGGCGCTCAAGCGCGTCCCGGATGCCGACCTTGACGACGCCCAGCGTCGGGTGCGCGACGAACTCTCAAGCCTCCCGGACATCACCATTCTGCAGATGATCTACCAGCAGAAGGCCTACGAGGGCCATGCCAAGGACTACGACTTCTCCGGCACGTCGATGCGTGAGCATTGGACCAGCGGATACGAGGACACCAAACGGGTGCTCAAGCAACGGCATTGGCTGGAAATGCCGCCCCCCGGCACAGGCATCGTCATCCATGACGTGCATCGGGAATATGACTGATCGCCGTTCGGGCCGAGGGCGGTGTTAGGCTCGCAGCGATGTCGCTGTAATGCGAACGTCACGCACTTGAAGCAAATTGAACAATCTTCTGAATACTAGGAAGCTCCCCAGCACCTGCTCATGAGTCGCGCCGACCACGCTTATCCGATCCATCCGTCCCAGTTGGTCGTGGGCTTGTCAATCTGGGTCGACATGCCGTGGCTCGACCACCCCTTCATGCGCAGCCGGTTAATGCTCACCACGCAGGCCGAGGTGGACGAGGTTAAGGCGGTAGTGCCGGAGGGATGCCTCTATTGGTACCCCGGTCGCAGCCGCGCCACGCCTTTACCGCGGCCGGTGGCCAAGCCCGAGCCGTCCGTCGAACAGGCCCCGGAAGTCGATGCAGAGAAGGCCCTCGCTTTGCGTCGCGAGCGCGAACTGGTTCAGCTCAAGCAACTGACCCAGGCAGCGCGCAAGGCCTGGGACAACATGTCCATGTCGGTATGGGCGCTGGTTCACGACATGCCGCGCTCCCCGGTCAGCGTTGGCCAAAAGGCCTGCTCGATTTCCTTCGATGTGGTCGAGGGCATCGGCAATGCCAGTTCCTGGCAGCTGCGCAAACTGGCAGATTCGAGTTCGCGTGGTCAGCACCACCATGCCTTGCGGACCATGACGCTGAGCGCCATGATCGGCACTCAACTGGGGATGTCGCGCCACGACCTTACCGACCTCGTGCTCGCCGCGCTGGTCCATGATTCGGGGCAGGCTGACGTGCCGTACCCCGCGGTCCATTTCTCCGCGCGGCCCGATGGTGCCGGCAGCGCGCGCTCGGGTGGCGGGTCGGCCGCGATCGTCGATCGGGAGCGGCTCAAGCAGCACGTCCAGCTCGGCGTAAAACTTGCGGAGATGACCGGGGTGTTCTCGCCGGAGGCGCTGCAGATTGTCGCCCAGCATCACGTGGCGATGGACGGAAGCGGCTGGCCAGTCGACGCCACCGAGGCCTGCCTAGGTGCCCGGGTTCTGGCGCTCGCCGACCGCTTCGATCGCCTCTGCACACCTGCGAGCCGGGACGACCCACCGATGTCCCCCTCGAGCGCCATCCTCCACCTGTTTCAACGCGAGGGCCGCCGCTTCGACCCGACCGTGCTGCAGGCCTTGGTGAAGCTGATGGGTATGTATCCGCCGAGCACCATCCTGCGACTCAGCGATGGGTCGACGGCCATGGTCGTGGCGCCGGGCACGTCGATCCATCAACCGCTGATCGCCACCTACGATCGCAACGTCTTGCCCCAAGAGGCTGCACTGCGTG
The DNA here is from genome assembly GCA_009923755.1 of Betaproteobacteria bacterium. Classification (GTDB taxonomy): domain Bacteria; phylum Pseudomonadota; class Gammaproteobacteria; order Burkholderiales; family UBA3065; genus UBA3065. The sequence continues at coordinate 63,537 of RFSW01000001.1, forward strand.
TCCTCGGCGCCGATGGCTGCCCGACCGTCGTCTCTTCGGTGAGCGTCGTCGGTCTGCCGGCGGTGGTCGTGGAGTGGCTTGAGAAGATCGAACTGCGCATGGCAGCGACCCCTGTCGTCTCACTCCGCCGGCAGATCCTGGAGGGCGACGCAGAGTTGGAGACGCAGGGCGCCTGACCACCTGGCGCCGGCGGTGCGGCGTGCTCGCGTCAGCCGAGCCTGCCTACCGCGTCTGGAGTGGGTCGAGCGGTTCGAGTCAGTCCAGCGCCTCGAGGAAGCGCTCCTCGATGAAGGACTTCTCGCGCAACACCCGCGCCAGCTCCTCCTTGGACTGATCCATGTCCGTGCGCAGTTTTCCGGTGAGGTTCTCCAGCGCTTTCAGACGGTTACGCAACTTGCGGTTCTCTTCCTCGACCTCCGCGCTCACCGGACCCGAGCTCTGGTTCTGGCGAGCCTCGAGCCGGGCCCGCAACTGGATCTGCTCGCCCTGCAGGGCTTCGCGGCGTGACTCCGCCTCTTGAGCACGGCGGCGCGTCTCGCGCAGATCCTGGCTCAGGCGCTGGTTGACCAGGCGCAACTGCTCCATGGCCGACTGTGCCGAGTCCGCCTCGCCGACCCGGCCACGCAGCACGCCAAGCTCGCGATTGCTCTCCTCGACTTGCAGCCGCAGGCTCTCCAGTTCGGCCTCCAGTCGACCCTTCTGTTGCATCAGACGAGAGAAATCGGTGCGCCGGCTTTCGCGCCACTCCACCAGATTCTCATTGGGTGTCTCGACCACGCCCTCGATGGCGGCGAAACCCTCCTCCGCCAGCGACATCAGTTCGGCACTCACGCGTGGCGGTTGTAGCTTGCGGTTGAGGGTCTCGAGCAGGGCCTGCAAGCGTCCGGCGTCGAGTTTGGTCACGAACTGCTTCGTCCGTTCGAGCATGACCCCGAGGTCCTGCTCG
>RFSW01000002.1 GCA_009923755.1 Betaproteobacteria bacterium
CACCAGCGCGGTGCCACCCGGCGGCTCCATCATCGCGGCGGCCACGTCGAGACTGGCGATGATCGAATACTGCGGGCTGGTCGAGGTGTGCATCAGATACGCCTCGTTGAACACATCGCGGTCGAGCTGCACGTTCTCGGCGTCCTGCACCAGGATCTGGCTGGCTTGCGACAACCCGGCCAGCAACTTGTGGGTGGACTGCGTGCTGAAGATCATCGAGTCCTTGCAACGCGGGCGGCCCTCGCCAATGGCGTGGTAATCGCCGTAGAAGTCGTGGAAGGCCGCGTGCGGCAACCAGGCCTCGTCGAAGTGCAGCACGTCGATCTCGCCGTCAAGCATCTCCTTGAGCGTCTCAACGTTGTAGAGCACGCCGTCGTAGGTGCTCTGCGTGATGGTGAGGATGCGCGGACGGGTGTTCTCGGTCTCACGCGCAAACGGGTTGGCAGCGATCTTGGCGCGGATGTTCTCGGGCCGGAACTCGGCCAGCGGGATCGGGCCGATGATTCCGAAATGGTTACGGGTCGGCGTAAGGAACACCGGGATCGCGCCGCACATGATGATCGCGTGCAACACGCTCTTGTGGCAGTTGCGGTCTACCACCACCACGTCGCCAGGCGCCACGCTGTTGTGCCACACCATCTTGTTGCTGGTGCTGGTGCCATTGGTGACGAAATACAGGTGATCCGCGTTGAAGATGCGGGCCGCGTTGCGCTCCGAGTCTGCCACCGGGCCGGTGTGGTCAAGCAGTTGGCCGAGTTCATCGACGGCGTTGCAGACGTCCGCGCGCAGCATGTTCTCACCGAAGAACTGGTGGAACATCTGCCCCACCGGGCTCTTGAGGAAAGCTACGCCGCCCGAGTGCCCGGGGCAGTGCCAAGAATAGGAGCCGTCCGCGGCATAGTGGGTGAGCGCGCGGAAGAACGGCGGCGCCAGCGAGTCCATGTAGCTGCGCGCCTCACGCACCACGTAGCGGGCAATGAACTCGGGCGTGTCCTCGTACATATGGATGAAACCGTGCAGCTCACGCAGCACGTCATTGGGGATGTGCCGGCTGGTACGCGTCTCGCCATGCAGAAAGATCGGGATCTCGGCATTGCGATGGCGGATCTCGCCGACGAAGGTCCGCAGTTCCCGGATGGTCTGCTCCTCTTCGTTGGCCAGCTCCTCGTCGTCGATCGAAAGGATGAAGGCCGAGGCGCGGCTCTGCTGCTGGGCAAAGGCCGTGAGGTCACCGAAGTTGGTGACGCCGATGGCCTCGATGCCCTCGTCGCCGATGGCTTTGGCCAGCGCGCGGATGCCGAGGCCGGACGCGTTCTCAGAACGGAAGTCCTCGTCGATGATGATGATCGGAAAATGAAAACGCATGGCGACGCTCCGCAAGGAGGGGTGCGGGTCCGGCGGTCAGGCCGGCGGCGGGAACTGCTTAGAAGAGGCGCGGATGATAGCGCAGGCAGGTGACCGTCAATACCATCAACGAGCGACGGACTGCCACGGCGCAAGTCGCGCCACGCCGCTCAGAACAGAACGTCGCGGGTGACGCGGTTGCGGCGCAGGATGACCTTGAGCTGCTTGAGCGCTTCGAGCTGGATTTGCCGCACGCGTTCGCGCGTCAGGTGCATGCGGCTGGCAAGTTCTTCGAGCGTGTAGACGTCGGCATCGTAGAGACCGTATCGATGGATGATGACCATCCGTTGCCGGTCGTTGAGCTCCGCCAGCCACTCGTGCATGTGATGCTCAAGCTCCTGGGTCTGAAGCAGGACATCGGGCGGCATGGCTTGCTCGTCGGGCACGGCATCGCCGATGCTGAGAGAGGAATCGTCGTCCAGTGGCGCATCGAGTGACGCCATGCGCTCGTTGAGCTGGAGCATCCGACGCACCTCCTCGACCGAGCGGCCGAGCAGGTGGGCGACGTCGTCGGGCCGCGGCTCGACGCCGGTCTGCTGCTCAAGATGCCGGGCGGCCTTGAGCACGCCGTTGAGCTCCTTGATCACGTGCACTGGCAGGCGGATGGTGCGCGCCTGGTTCATGATGGCCCGCTCCACGTTTTGGCGGATCCACCAGGTCGCGTAGGTCGAAAAGCGGAAGCCGCGGTGCGGATCGAACTTCTCCAACGCGTGGATCAAACCAAGATTTCCCTCCTCGATCAGGTCGAGCAGGGGCAAGCCGCGGTTCATGTAGTGCTTGGCGATATTCACCACCAGCCGCAGGTTCTGCCGGATCATCCGCTCGCGTGCGATCGCATCACCCTGCAGCACGCGGCAGGCCAGCTCGAACTCTTCGGCCGGCGTCAGCAGCGGGCTGCGGCCGATCTCGTTCAGATACATCTGGGTGGTGTCGCTACCGAACTCCTCGGCAGCTGGCGAGCGCGTCTCGACGGCCGTTACCGCACCGCCCTCATCGGCTTCCCCATCCTCGGCGCACGCCTCAGCACGTTCGCTGATGGCGTCATCGTCAAGCTCGACCTCGTCGGCCCGCAGGGAATGGCGCATGTACCGGCGCTCCTCGTAAGTGTGTCGCCGGTGTCATAGACAAAAACCGGACACCCTTTGTAACACTAGGGCGCCGGATAGTTTCCGTGCTAAACAAAAAAACCGGTGGCGTGCCTTTTGGACGCGAGTACTAGCCAGTCCCGGCCAACAGCGGCACGAAGCGCACCGCATCCAGCGTCTGCTCATGCAAGGCGCCATCGGCACCGCGATCGATGATCCGCAGCGCTTGTTCCGTACCGCCCACCGGCATCACCAAGCGGCCGCCCACGGCGAGTTGCTCGAGCAAGGCCGGCGGCACTTGCACGCCAGCAGCGGCCACGGTGATGCCATGGAAGGGAGCCGCCTCCGGCAAGCCCAGCATGCCGTCGGCATGCTTGAAGCGCAGGTTGAGCAGGCGTAACTCACGCGCCGCCTTGCGCGCCCGTGCCTGCAACTCGCCGATGCGCTCCACCGAGTAGACCTCGGCGAACAGACGCGCCAACACCGCTGCCTGATAGCCGCAACCCGTGCCGACCTCGAGCACCTTACCGGCACCACGCTGCAACTCGGCGCCCTGGCGCAGCAGTTCCGCCATGCGCGCCACCACAAAGGGTTGCGAGATGGTCTGGCCGTGGCCGATGGGCAGGGCAGAATCCTCGTAGGCGCGGCTCGCCAGCGCCTCGTCGACAAAAATGTGGCGCGGCACCGACTGCATCACGCCCAGCACGCCCTCGTCGCCGATGCCCTGCTGGCGCAATCGCTCGATCATCCTCGTGCGCGTGCGCTCCGAGGTCATGCCGATGCCCGACAGACGCGAGCTCATGCCTTGCGACCGAGCCAGTCCCGGACCGCGGCCAGTTGACCGGTGTGCGTGAGGTCGAGCTGCAGTGGCGTGATGGCCACCCGCCCCTGCTCGACCGCGTAAAAATCGGTGCCCGGCCCGGCATCTGCGGCCGCACCGGCGGCACCGACCCAATACACCGTCTCGCCGCGCGGGTTGCGCGTCGGGATCACCGGCTCCGCCTTGTGTCGCTTGCCCAGACGAACCACCTCGGGCGGGCCAAGCCGCTCGTAGGGCAGATCAGGCACATTGACGTTGAGCAATACGGCATCGTCGGCTGGCGGCGCGTCGATCCAATGCCGCACCAGATCCACCGCGACCCGCGCCGCGGCATCGAAGTTCGAACCGTTGCGCGACGCGAGCGACACGGCGATGGCCGGAATGCCGAGCAAGTACCCCTCGGTGGCGGCAGCCACGGTACCGGAATAGATGGTGTCGTCGCCCATGTTCGAGCCGGCATTGATGCCAGACACCACCACATCAGGAACGTGATCAAGCAGTCCGGTGACGGCCAGGTGCACGCAGTCGGTCGGTGTGCCGTCGATGAAAAAGAATCCGCCCGGCGCTTGTCGCACCATTAGCGGACGGTCGAGGGTAAGCGAATTGGAGGCGCCGCTGCGGTCGCGCTCGGGCGCCACCACCGTGACCTCGCCAAGCTCGGACATCGCCCGTGCCAGTGCGATGATCCCCGGCGCAAAGTAGCCGTCGTCGTTGCTGATCAGGATACGCATCGGCGTGCCGCAGGTCCGTTGGAGTGGTCGGGGCGAGAGGATTCGAACCTCCGACCACCTGCACCCCATGCAGGTACGCTACCAGGCTGCGCTACGCCCCGACGAATTCACGATTATAACAGCGCCCCGCCCGGCTGGCGGCCGACCCGACTGTGCGGCCGTCTACGCCTTGAGCAGGGCGCGGATGGCCAGTAATTCGGCGCGCAGCTCGGGCGCCAATGATGTGGGTGGCAGAAGGCCGACGGGTGCGGCCGCAACCCCGGCAGTGGTCGGCATCGGCGTCTCGACCCCGGCATCCGCACGTGCTGCCCCCATCAGTTGCTGCCGCGCGCCCTGGATGGTGAAGCCCTGTGCATACAGCAGTTCGCGGATCCGACGAATCAACAGCACTTCATGATGCTGGTAGTAACGTCGATTGCCGCGCCGCTTCACTGGCCGCAACTGGGAGAACTCTTGTTCCCAATAGCGCAGAACGTGCGCCTTGACACGGCACAGATCGCTCACCTCACCGATGGTGAAGTAGCGCTTGGCCGGGATCGGCGGGAGAGGGCTCAGGTCAACCGGATGCACCTGCCGCTGCCTCGACCGCGGACTTCAGCTTCTGTGACGGGTGAAAGGTCACCACGCGCCGCGCACTGATAGGAATCTCTTCGCCAGTCTTAGGGTTGCGACCAGGCCGCTGGGCCTTGTCGCGCAACTGGAAATTGCCGAAACCGGACAGCTTGACGGTCTCGTTGGCCTCGAGCGCCGAGCGGATCTCCTCGAAGAACGCCTCCACCATGTCCTTGGCTTCACGCTTGTTGAGGCCCAGACGTTCGAACAGGAGTTCTGCAAGTTCCGCTTTGGTGAGGGTGGTCACTACCGGCTCCCTGTGTGAGTCATTGTCGGAGAGATGCGCCGACCGCCGAGGCAAGACGTTCGACCACGGCATTCACCACGGCCTCGATCTCGTTGTCGGTGAGGGTCTTGCGAGTATCTTGGATGGTCATCGCAATGGCAAGGCTTTTCTTACCAGATTCAATGCCTTGCCCCCGATAGATATCAAAGGGCACGATCTCGGTGAGGTGGTCGATGGCTGGACTCGCGATGGCACTGGCGATCTGCCGCCACTGCACGGCCTCCTCCACCACGACGGCAAGGTCGCGCCGCACCGCGGGGGTCCGCGCCGGTGCGAGAGCCTCCCGAGCCGCGACACGCGGCAGTGCCCCCAGGTCGATCTCGAACATCACCGGGGCACGACCGAGCTCCATCGCCTGCACATGTCGCGGATGCAACTCGCCAATCCAGCCGATATCCCGGCCCTCCACGTAGAGCCGCGCAGCACGGCCCGGGTGCAAGGCTGCATGGCCCGCCCAGGGTTCGGCTGCAAGCGCGTGCGGCGCCAGCAGAGCTTCAAGGTCGGCTTTAGCGTCGAAGAAGTCGACCGGCCGTGCCGGTGTGCCCCACTGCTCATCTGTTGCGCCACCCCAAGCCAGACCACCCAGTCGCTCGGGCTGCATCGCTGTGCCGTCAGCAGCGCGTTCCTCGAGGCCGAGGAACACCCGCCCGCGCTCGAAGATGCGTACGCGCGGCTGGCGGTGCGCGACGTTGCCACGCAGCACGCCGAGCAACCCGGCCAGCAGGCTCGAGCGCATCACCGCCATCTGGCGGGCGATCGGGTTGGCGAGACGCACCGGCGCCGGATTGCCGTGCAGATCGGTTTCGTCCGTCTCGTCGATGAACGAATAAGTGATCACTTCCTGGTAGTCGCGCAAGGCGAGGCGCGCGGCCGGACTGGCCAACTTGAGCACCGACTCGCCGCGCGGCGGCATGTCGAGACTCGCCCGCGGCGCACGCACTGGCACCTGCTGGTAACCGTGAACCCGCACCAACTCCTCGATCAGATCTTCTTCGATGGCAAGGTCAAAGCGGTGGGGCGGCACCGTCACCGTCCAGGCCTCGCCATTTCTCTGGTGCGCGAGCCCAAGGCGGTCGAGGATGCCAGTGATGGCCTTGCCGCCTAGACACACGCCGATCACGGCGTCGGCACGAGCCTCGCGCAGACGCACGGTGGCGCGCGGCGGCAGCGCTGCGCAGGCGGCCGTCACCGGGCCGGCCGTTGCCCCGGCGAGCTCCACCAGCAGCTGGCTCGCGCGCGCCATGGCGCGCTCGGGCAGGGTCGGATCGACACCGCGCTCGAAGCGATGCGCCGCCTCACTGCTCACGTTGAGACGCCGCGCGCGACCGGCGATGACGCCCGGCACGAAGTGTGCACTCTCCAAAAAAACAGCCGTGGTGGCATCACTCACGGCCGAATGCGCGCCCCCCATCACGCCCGCCACCGCCTGCGGGCCGTTGGCGTCGCTGATGACGAGAAACGAGGGATCGAGCGCCGCAGGGCTGCCCGTCAGCAGGGTCAGCGTCTCGCCAGCGACCGCCCGGCGCACACGGATGTCACCCTGCAGGTGCGCAAGGTCGAAGGCATGCAAGGGCTGACCGAGTTCGAGCATCACATAGTTGGTGATGTCGACCAGCAGCGAGACACAGCGCTGGCCGGCACGCTCGATGCGGCGGCGCATCCAGAGCGGCGTGCGCGCGGTCGGATCGATGCCGGTGAACACCCGGCCGAGGTAGGCCGGACAGTCGGCAACCGACTCCACCGAGACGCCGCGCACCGCCTGATGCGTCGCCGGCGGGTCTTGCAGCGGCATCGCCTCAACGCGCTCGCCGCTGAGCGCGGCCACTTCCCGCGCCAGCCCGGCGATGCTCAAACAGTCGCCGCGGTTGGGGGTGAGTTTGAGTTCGATCACCGTATCGGCCAGATCGAGGTATTGGCGAACGTCGGCACCCACCGGCGCGTCGGCCGGCAGTTCGAGCAGCCCGGCAGCCTCCGCCGAGACGCCCAACTCCTTGGCCGAGCACAGCATGCCGGAGCTCTCCACACCGCGCATCTTCGCCGTGCCGATCTCCATACCCCCCGGCAGCTTGGCGCCGACCACCGCCAACGGCGCCTTGAGGCCGAGTGCAGCATTGGGTGCGCCGCAGACGATGGTCAGCGGCTTGTCCGCGCCACAGGCCACTTGGCACACACGCAGGCGATCGGCGTCGGGGTGCGGCGCGATGGCGACGATCTCGCCCACCACCACACCACTAAAGCCTGGCGCGGCCGGCTCCAACGACTCCACTTCAAGCCCGGCCATGGTCAGCAGGTCGGCCAGCGCCTCGGTGCCGCCCTGCGGCGAGACCCACTGGCGCAGCCAGGTTTCGGAGAACTTCATACCTTGGAAACCCTCATGGCGCGGCCCTCAGACGAACTCACGCAAAAAGCGTAAGTCGTTCTCGTAGAACAGGCGCAGGTCGCGCACGCCGTAGCGCAGCATGGCCAGACGGTCGATGCCGAAGCCAAAGGCAAACCCGCGGAATGCCTCGGGATCGATGTCGACGTGGCGCAGCACGTTGGGGTGCACCATGCCGCAGCCGCCGATCTCCAGCCAGCGGTCGCCCCAGGCCATGTCGATCTCAGCCGAGGGCTCGGTAAAGGGGAAGAAGCTGGGCCGGAAGCGCACCTGCAAGTCCTCGCGCTCGAAGAAGCGCTGAAGAAACTGGGTCACCACCCCTTTGAGATCGGCAAAGCTGACGTCGCGGTCGACCCACAGGCCTTCGATCTGATGGAACATCGGCGAGTGTGTGGCATCGGAATCGACCCGGTAGACGCGCCCCGGCGCCACGATGCGCAGCGGCGGGCGATTGGCCTGCATGTAGCGCACCTGGATCGGGCTGGTGTGGGTGCGCAGCAGGCGGTCTGAACCTTCAATGTAAAACGTGTCGTGCATCGACCGCGCAGGGTGGTCATCCGGCGTGTTGAGCGCGGTGAAGTTGAAGAAGTCGGTCTCGATCTCGGGACCGTCGGCGACCTCAAAGCCGATCCCGGCGAACAGTTCGCAGACGCGCTCGCGCACCCGCGTGACCGGGTGCCAGCCGCCGCTGCCGGTGCCGCGGCCGGGCAGACTCACGTCGAGCGCCTCGGCCGCCAGTTGCCGCGCCAGCGCGGCTTCGCGCAGCGCCTCGCGACGGGCGTTGAGTGCATCCTCGACCGCCGTCTTGACGCGGTTGATACGGGCGCCCTCAACCTTGCGCGCCTCGGGTTCCATGCCACCGAGCGCCTTCATGCGCTCGGTGATCAGCCCCTGCTTGCCCAAAAAGCGGGCCTTGGTTTGCTCCAGCAGGTCCGGATCATCGATCGCAGCGAACTCAGCGACCGCTTCGGCTTGCAGGGTATCGAGGGGATCCATGGTCGTATCGGACTGGGGCTGGTGGTGATCGGTCCGGCAGAATGCCCTGCCGGTGGCGGTTGCGGCGAACTGCCGGCGCAAAAAAAGGGGGCAAGCGCCCCCTTCTCCCACTGACCGGCTTAGTGCGGCAGAGCGGCGCGAGCCTGTTCAGCGATCTTGGCGAAAGCAGCCTTGTCGAACACAGCCAGATCGGCCAGAACCTTACGGTCGATGTCGATCGCGGCCTTCTTCAGGCCATTCATGAACACCGAGTAGCTCAGACCGCACTCGCGCGAGGCGGCGTTGATACGAGCGATCCAAAGGGCGCGGAACTGGCGCTTGCGCTGACGACGGTCGCGGTAGGCGTACTGCCCGGCCTTCATCACCGCTTCTTTGGCGATACGGTAGACGTTCTTGCGGCGGCCGCGGAAACCCTTGGCCAGTGCGAGGACCTTCTTGTGACGCGCGCGGGCGGTCACACCACGTTTAACGCGAGGCATGTCGTGATCTCCTTACGCGTAGGGGAGCATGGCACGCACGCTCTTGATGTTGGTGTCGTGAACCAGCGAGGTGCCGCGCAGCTGACGCTTACGCTTGGTCGCCTTCTTGGTCAGGATGTGGCGCAAAAACGCTTGGCTGCGCTTGACGGCGCCGCTGCCAAGCGTACGAAAGCGCTTCTTCGCACTGCTCTTGGTCTTCATCTTGGGCATATCTGCTCCCTTGACCCTTTTCGGGCCGTTTGTTTTAAACCGCGCCGGGTGGTCTGGCGACACTTGTAAACCCGGACACGCCTTGTTCGGGGCCGAGGCCCCACTGCCACCCGCGCGCTACTGCTTGCGCTTGGGCGCAACCACCATAATCATCTGGCGGCCTTCAAGCTTCGGGAACTGCTCCACCAGCGCGACCTCCACGAGATCGTCGCGGATACGTTCCAGCAAACGCACACCGAACTCTTGGTGCGCCATCTCCCGACCCCGGAAGCGCAACGTGACCTTTGCCTTGTCGCCCTCTTCCAGGAAGCGCAACAAGTTGCGCAGCTTGATCTGGTAGTCCCCTTCGTCGGTGCCGGGCCGGAATTTGACCTCCTTGACCTGCACCTGCTTCTGTTTGAGCTTGGCTTCGTGCCGCTTCTTGCTTTCGCGGTACTTGAACTTGCCAAAATCCATCAACCGGCACACCGGAGGTTCGGCGGTCGGTGCGATTTCGACGAGATCGGTGTCCCCCTCTTCCGCCAACTGCATGGCGGCGTCCAGCGAAACGATGCCCAGCTGCTCGTTATCAACGCCGATCAGACGCACTTGGCGTGCGGTGATCTCACCGTTGATGCGCATGTCTTTTTCTTGCGCGATGTCTAACGTCTCCTGAAAAAGTGATTGCCGCTCTAGGTACGCCCGGACACGGACGTCCCGAGCATCTCGACCAGCCCATCAAGGCTCATCGACCCGAGGTCCGCGCCGCCGCGACCGCGAACGGCAAGTGTTTGTGAAGCCACTTCTTTATCGCCCACCACCACCATAAACGGCAGCTTCTGCAGGCTGTGTTCGCGGATTTTATAGCCGATCTTCTCGTTCCTCAAGTCCAGCTCGACACGAAAGCCTTTTTCTTTCAAACGGCTGGCTGTGGCGCTGGCGTAGGCTGCCTGACCTTCGGAGATATTCAGCACCGCCAGCTGTACCGGGGCGAGCCAGGTCGGGAAGGCGCCGGCATAGTGTTCGATGAGGATGCCGAGAAAGCGCTCCATGCTGCCGACGATGGCGCGGTGGAGCATGACTGGGCGCTTGCGCGTGTTGTCCTCGTCGACGAACTCGGCATCGAGGCGCTCCGGCAGGTTGAAGTCAAGCTGGATGGTGCCGCACTGCCAGAGGCGCCCCAGCGAATCCTTGAGCGTGAATTCGATCTTGGGGCCGTAAAAGGCACCCTCGCCCGGCTGCAGGTCAAAGGCCAGACCATTGGCGCGCAGCGCGGCGTCGAGTGCGGCCTCGGCGCGATCCCAGGTCTCATCCGAGCCGACGCGCTTGGCCGGGCGGGTCGAGAGCTTGACCAGCACGTCCTCAAAGCCAAAGTCGGCGTAAACCGCCTGCAGCATGACGATGAAGTCGGCGACCTCGGCCTCGACCTGGTCCTCGCGGCAAAAGATATGGGCATCGTCTTGGGTGAAGGCCCGCACGCGCATCAGGCCATGCAGCGCACCCGAGGGCTCGTTGCGGTGACACGAACCGAACTCGGCCAGACGCAGCGGCAGATCGCGATAGCTGTGCAAGCCGCTATTAAAGATCTGCACGTGGCCCGGACAGTTCATCGGCTTGACCGCGTAATCGCGGTTCTCGGACGCCGTGGTGAACATGTTGTCGCGGTAGTTCTCCCAGTGGCCGGACTTCTCCCACAGGGTGCGGTCCATGACGGTGGGCGTGCGCACTTCTTGGTAGTCGTATTCGACAAACTTGTGGCGCATGTACTGCTCGACCTGCTGCCACAGCATCCAGCCCTTGGGGTGCCAGAACACCATGCCGGGCGCCTCGTCCTGCATGTGAAAGAGGTGCAGCGCGCGGCCGAGGCGGCGATGGTCGCGCTTCTCGGCCTCTTCCAGGCGGTGGAGGTAGGCATCGAGGTCTTCCTTGCGCAGCCAGGCGGTGCCATAGATGCGCTGAAGCATCGCGTTGCGGTGATCGCCACGCCAGTAGGCACCGGCCAGCTTCATCAGCTTGAAGGCCTTGGGCAGCTTGCCGGTGGAGGGCAGGTGCGGGCCGCGGCAGACATCGAACCAATCGCCCTGGCGGTAGATGCTCAGCGCCTCGCCCGGCTTGATGATGTCCTCGATGATCTCGACCTTGTACGTCTCGCCGATGGCAGCAAAGGTCTCGCGCGCCACTTCGCGGCTCATCACCTCGCGCACAATGGGCAGGTCGCGCTGCACGATCTCGCCCATGCGCGCCTCGATGCGCTCGAGGTCCTCCGGCGTAAAGGGCTCGCTGCGTGCGAAGTCGTAGTAGAAGCCGTCCTCGATCGCCGGGCCGATGGTCACCTGGGTGCCCGGGTAAAGCTCCTGCACCGCCTGCGCCATGATGTGGGCGGCGTCATGGCGGATCAGCTCCAGCGCGTCGTCATCTTTGGCGGTGACAATGGCCAGGCTGGCGTCACGCTCGATGCAGTGGCTGATGTCGACCAGCTGGCCGTCGACGCGGCCGGCCAGCGCGGCCTTGGCAAGGCCGGCGCCGATGCTCGCGGCGACCTCGGCCACTGTGACCGGGTTGTCGAACCGACGGACCGAACCGTCGGGCAGGGTGATGCTCGGCATGCAGGACAAGGCTCCAAGCCGCCGGGTGCGAACATCCAGCGACAAAAAAACAAAAGCGCGGACGGGCCGCGCGCGGGGTGTTGAAGCGAACCGTGGTAGGCGCGATTGGATTCGAACCAACGACCCCCACCATGTCAAGGTGGTGCTCTAACCAACTGAGCTACGCGCCTGCCGTTGTTGCGGCCGGCAGTCTATCACCGCATCGGCGACTTATCCACCGCAGCCAGAGCCGTCAACACGGTGCGGCGGGACGACACCAGGCTGATGCGTCGTTGCTACGTAAATGCTTGCGACGTCATCCAAATCCACCGACCGACCTGTCAAGTTTTTTGCCCAAAATTTGGGCGGCCCAAGGTCGTCATATGTCATTACGATTAAGCCCATCGCGGATCGGCTGGCTATGCACAAACTTGTCCACAATTTTTGTGGACAGCCGCCGGCACGACTCGGACCGTACAATCGCAGAACCATGCGCAAGGGGTGAGGTCACATGCCCATGAACCCGCACGCCGCCAACACCATGTCCCGCTCCCTGATTGTTATCCTTGCCGTCGCTGCGTTAGCCGGCTGCGCCGCCTCCGGCAAGCCGGTCCGCATGACTGCAGCCAGCGCTGCGCCCACTTCGGCCGACGCACCCCAGCCCGCCGCTCCGATGCCCGCCGCGCAGGCGCCGCGGAAGGCTGAATTGCCCGCGCAGGCCTTGACCCGCGACATCCTGTTCAAGCTGCTGGTCGGCGAGGTCGCTGGCCAGCGCGGCGAAGTCGGTCTCGCAGCAGAAGCCTACGGTGACCTTGCCAAGACCACACGCGACCCGCGCGTCGCCAAGCGCGCCACGGAAGCCGCGATGTATGCGCAGAACCCTGAGCTGGCGATCCGCTCCAGCCGCATCTGGATGGAAGCGGACCCGAGCGACGAAGCCGCCGCCCAGACCCACGCCTCGATTCTTGTCAGCGCTGGCGATTTTGAGGCGGCAGCACCGGTCCTGACGGCAGTGCTCGCCCGTCAGGGCCCGCGCACCGGCCCGGCCCTTTTGCAGATCGGCAGCATGCTCAACCGCAGCGCCGATCGCGCGGCCGCCTTCGCCTTCGCACGCAGCATCGTGGCCCCCTACAGCGGCCTGCCGGAAGCCAACCTGATGTTGGCGCAAATGGCGTTCAACGCGGGCGAGCCGGACACGGCACTGCAACTCGGCGAAAAGGCCGTCAAGCTCAAAGGCGACTGGGAGCCGGCGCTCATGTTCGTGGCGCAGGTCAAGGCAAGCCGCGATCCGGCCGCCGCCGCGCGTTACCTGGCCGAAGCCAGCAAGCGCTTGCCGGGCTCCCGCAGTCTTGGCCTCGCACACGCCCGCGGGCTCGCGGGTAGCGGGCAGTACCCGGCGGCGCTGGTCGAGTTCAAGCGCCTCGCTGAGTTGTTCCCCAAAGATGGCGAGATCGGCGTGACGGTCGGCGCACTCGCCAGCCAAGCGGGCGATCACGCCACCGCCAACCAGTATCTGCGCATGGCGCTGGAGAGCGATTACAACGAAAAAGACAATGTTCGCCTGATGTTGGGCCAGGTCGAAGCCGAGCGCGGCGACACCGATGCCGCCCTACGCTGGTTCGAAAGCGTCACGCCGGGCACTGCCGTCTACATGCCGGCCCAGGTCAGCATCGCCCGACTGGTGCTCAAGGCGTCCGGCATGGACGCCGCCCGCGAGCGACTCCGTGCTGTGCGCACCGACTCTCCACTCGAACAGGTGCAACTTGTCCTCGCCGAGGCATCGCTGTTGCGAGATGCTGGCGACGATCGCGCAGCCTTCGACCTGCTTGACGCGGCGACGCGCGAATACGCTGGCATCGCCGACCTTTGGTACGACCACGGCATGGCAGCCGAGCGGCTGAACCTGCTCGATGTCGTCGAGACCAGCCTGCGCAAGGTGATCGAGCTCAAGCCCGACCATGCCCACGCCTACAACGCGCTCGGCTTCAGCCTCGCCGACCGCAACGTTCGGCTGCTCGAGGCTCGTGGCTACATCGAACAAGCGTTGCAGCTTGCGCCCGAAGATCCATACATCATCGACAGCCTCGGCTGGGTTCAGTACCGGCTCGGCGAGCATGAGGATGCCGAGAAGACCCTGCGCCGCGCCATGTCGATCAAGGATGACCCGGAAGTGGTCGCGCACCTGGCTGAAGTCCTCGCCACCCGCGGCAAGACCAGCGAGGCGCGTAACCTGTTGAACGGCAGCCTCAGCAAGAATCCCGGCAATAGCGCGCTGCAGGCTGCTCAGTCGCGCCTTCAGCCCTGAGCCCGCTCGCAGTACAAAGCCTCCGAGCCAGCTCGCTGTTGGCGGTGCTTTTCACGCTTGCGGCGTGCGCGAGCCTGCCACGGACGACGCCCTACGCGTCTGGTGAGACGGCGCCAGTGTTCAGCTTCAACGGCCGGCTGATGGCCAACCAAGGCGAGCGCCGATTTAGTGCGAGCCTGCGCTGGTCGCAGGGCGAGGTCAGCCGCATCTTGCTCACCACCCCGCTCGGCCAGGCACTGGCCTCGATCGATGTCGATTCCGGCGGCGCCCGCCTGACCACCGCCGATGGGCGTCGCCATGCAGCCGGCAGTCTGTCGGACCTGGCGCGACGCGGACTCGGCCTAAGCCTGCCCTTGGAGCACCTACCCTGGTGGATGAGCGGGCGCGATGCACCCGGCGCGCCCGCCACGCCCGGCACCGATGGCTTTACCCAATACGGCTGGACAGTGCGCTATGGCACTCGCGACGCACGCGGTCGTCCACTGCGCATCGACGCCGAATGCCTTGCGGCATGCAGCAGCGGCCAGCTGCCCGGGACGCGTGCTGAGATGGACAAGACCGCCGATGCGCGGCCCGAGACCGACCCCGCAACGCTGCGCGTGCGCCTGATCATCGACCAATGGCTGGACCCCTGATCCTCGGCCCGAACAGCGTGCAGTTGCCGCCAGCCGTCCACGGCGTGACCGGCGAGCGGCACAGCCTGCCGGCGCCGGCCAAGCTCAACTTGTTTCTGCACGTGACCGGCCGTCGTGAGGACGGTTACCACGAGCTGCAGACGCTGTTCCGCCTGCTCGATTTCGGTGACACGGTTCATCTGACGGTGCGCGAAGACGGTGCCATCGTGCGGGAAGACCCACTGCCGGGTGTCGATGCAGAGCAGGACCTGACAGTCCGCGCCGCACGCGCCTTGCAAGCGGCCAGCGCTTGTCGCCTTGGCGCCCACATCGAACTCAGCAAGCGCCTGCCCATGGGCGGCGGTCTCGGTGGTGGCAGCTCGGATGCCGCCACCGTGCTGCTCGGACTCAACCGGCTGTGGGGGCTGGATTGGCCGCGTGAACGTCTACTCGAACTGGCGCTACCGCTTGGTGCCGATGTGCCGGTGTTCGTGTTCGGCCGCAACGCATGGGCCGAAGGGGTTGGCGAGCGACTGCAGGCGGTCGACCTGCCACCGGCCTGGTACGTGGTCCTGACCCCACCCCGCGGCGTGTCGACCGCGGCCGTTTTCGCCGCCCCAGAATTGACACGGAACCATGCGCCCATCACAATACGCGCCTTTTTCGAGGGGCAGGCAGGCAACGATCTGCAGGCCGTCGCCGCCGGTCTGGAACCGGACGTCGCCGAGCACCTCGAATGGCTCTCGCAGTTTGGCAGGCCGCTGATGTCCGGTTCCGGTTCCAGCGTATTTGTCGAACTCGCCAGCGCCAGCGATGCCGAACGCGTGCTGCAACTCGCGCGCCCGCAACGCACCGGTTTTGTCGCGCAGGGGTTGGATCTCCATCCACTGCACGGCTGGGCTGCATAGCCCGATCCCGTCACTGGGGAGTCGCCAAGTGGTAAGGCACCGGATTTTGATTCCGGCATTCGTAGGTTCGATCCCTACCTCCCCAGCCAGTCCTCTCATGGCACCCCGGTGCCCAAGACGTTGCGGAGAACGCCCGATTGTCGCTTGAATCCTTGATGGTGTTTGCCGGCAATGCCAACCCCCTGCTGGCCACGGCGGTCGCCGAAGACCTTGGCATCTCGCTCGGGCGTGCCCAAGTCGGTCGCTTCTCCGATGGCGAGGTCATGGTCGAGGTTCTCGAAAATGTCCGCGGCAAGGACGTGTTCGTGCTGCAGTCCACCTGCGCGCCGACCAACGATAATCTGATGGAGCTGATGATCATGGTCGATGCGCTGCGACGCGCCTCGGCCGGCCGCATCACCGCCGCCATCCCGTATTTTGGCTATGCCCGACAGGACCGCCGCCCGCGGTCCGCGCGGGTCGCCATCTCCGCGCGTCTGGTCGCCAATATGCTGTCGAGCGCTGGCGTCGACCGCGTGCTGACCATGGACCTGCACTCCGATCAGATCCAGGGCTTCTTCGACATCCCGGTCGACAACATCTACGCCACACCGGTGCTGCTCAAGCATCTGCAGATGCAGAACCACCCCGACCTGGTGGTGGTGTCTCCCGATGTCGGCGGCGTGGTGCGTGCCCGTGCCATCGCCAAGCAACTGTGCTGCGACCTCGCCATCATCGACAAGCGCCGTCCGCGCCCGAACGTTGCTGAGGTGATGCACATCATCGGCGAGATCGAGGGTCGTACCTGCGTGATCATGGACGACATGGTCGACACCGCGAACACCCTGTGCCAAGCCGCAGCTGCATTGAAGGAGCGTGGTGCCGCTACCGTGCTGGCATACGCCACACACCCGGTGCTGTCCGGCCCGGCGGTCGAGCGCATCAGTCGCTCTCACCTTGACCAGCTGGTGGTCACCGACACCGTTCCGCTGTCGCCGGCCGCCGAGGCCTGCGGACGCATCCTGCAGCTGTCCTGTGCGGAACTGTTGGCCGAGACCATCCGCCGCATCAGCAACGAAGATTCCGTCAGCTCGCTGTTCGCCGAATAGCGCGTTGCAGACCCGCCCGCAAGGGCACAAGCACCCGGCTGGTCGCGGTCGGGATCCCTCGCAGTAACCACAGCAGTCATCGTTGTACTCACGGAGATTCAAATGAGCATCGAATTCATCGCATTCAACCGCACCACGCAGGGCACCGGAGCGAGCCGCCGCCTGCGTCGTACGGGCAAAGTGCCGGGCATCGTCTATGGCGGACACAAGGACGCCATTGCAATCGAGCTCGACCACAACGCCCTCTACTACGCGCTTCAAGAAGAGGCTTTCCACGCCTCGGTGCTGACCATGTCGCTCGACGGCAAGAAGGAGCCGGTGCTGCTGCGCGACTATCAGATGCACCCGTTCAAGCAGCAAGTCGTGCACATCGACTTCCAGCGCGTGGCAGTGGGCGAAAAGATCCATATGAAGGTGCCGCTGCACTTCAGTGGCGAAGACGCCTGCCCCGGCGTCAAGCTGCAGGGCGGCAAGGTCAGCCACGTCGTGCTCGAACTCGACGTCGCCTGCCTGCCGGAGGCCTTGCCCGAGTTCATCGCAGTCGATCTTAGCGGCTTGAGTGCCGGTGACTCGGTCCACCTGGCCGACCTCAAGCTGCCTGCAGGGGTCGAGAGCACTGCACTGCGCCACGGTGACAACGCAGTGGTGGCGGTCTGCATGGCCCCGCGCGGTGGCAGCGCAGATGACGCCGCCGAAGAAGGTAGCGGCAGCGCAGCCGAGTAAGCTGCGCATCGCCCCTAACGAAAAGCCCGTCGCGTACGGGCTTTTTGTTTGAGGCAGCCAGGCACCGACCAGGACCATGCCACTGTGACGACCCCCATCCGCCTTGTCGCCGGCCTCGGCAATCCAGGCCGCGACTACGCGGCCACCCGGCACAACGCCGGTTTCTGGTGGGTCGACCACCTGGCTGCCAAACTCGGTGGGCAGTGGTCGACCGAGGCCAAGTTCTTTGGCCAGGTGGCCAAGGCGCGCGGGCCTGAAGGCGAGCTCTGGCTGCTCAAGCCGGACACCTTCATGAACCGCAGCGGGCAAGCGGTGGGGGCGCTGGCGCGCTTCCACAAGATCGCGCCGGGCGAGGTACTGGTGGTCCACGACGAACTCGACCTGCCGCCCGGCACCGCACGCCTGAAACTGGGCGGCGGCCACGGCGGCCACAACGGTCTCAAAGACATCGACGCGCAGCTCGGCCGTGACTACTGGCGGCTGCGGCTGGGCATCGGCCACCCCGGCGACCGTGAAAAGGTCACCGGCTTCGTGCTCGACCGGCCCAGCCGCGCCGAAGAAGACAGCATCGAGCTGGCCATGCGCCGCGCACTCGACGTGTGGCCCGACATGGCCCGCGGCGACTTCGAGAAGGCGATGATGCAACTGCACACCCAAAAGGAAACACCATGAGCCTCCAATGCGGCATCGTCGGCCTGCCCAACGTCGGCAAGTCGACCCTGTTCAACGCCCTGACCAAAGCCGGCATCGCCGCCGAGAACTACCCGTTCTGCACCATCGAGCCGAACGTCGGCATCGTCGAGGTGCCGGACCCGCGTCTCGCGAAACTGGCGGATATCGTCAAGCCACAGAAGATCCAGCCGGCCATCGTCGAGTTCGTCGACATCGCCGGTCTGGTGGCGGGCGCCAGCAAGGGCGAGGGCCTGGGCAACCAGTTCCTCGCCAACATCCGCGAGACCGACGCCATCGTCAACGTGGTGCGCTGCTTCGATGACGCCAACGTGGTGCACGTCAACGGCCGCGTCGACCCGATCGCCGACATCGAGACCATCGTCACCGAGCTGGCGCTGGCCGACCTGGCGAGTGTGGAGAAGGCCATCATCCGCGATGGCAAGAAGGCCAAGAGCGGGGACAAAGAGGCGCAGAAGCTGGTCGCGGTGCTGGAGAAGCTGCAGCCGCACCTCAACGAGGGCCGCCCGGCACGCACGCTGACGCTGTCCGATGACGAGAAGGTGCTGGCCAAGCCGCTGTGCCTGCTCACCATCAAGCCGGCCATGTACGTGGCCAACGTCGACGAGTCAGGCTTCGACAACAACCCTCTGCTCGACCGCCTGCGCGAACACGCAGCCCAGGAGGGCGCACCCGTGGTGGCCCTGTGCGCCAAGCTGGAGGCGGAACTGGCCGACCTCGACGACGAGGACAAGCTGGCCTTCCTGGCCGACCTGGGCCTGGAAGAGCCGGGCCTCGACCGCCTGATCAGGGCCGGCTACGACCTGCTTGGACTGCAGACCTACTTCACCGCCGGCGTCAAAGAGGTGCGGGCGTGGACCATCCAAAAGGGCGACACCGCGCCGCAGGCCGCGGGTGTGATCCACACCGACTTCGAGAAGGGCTTCATCCGCGCGCAGACCATCGGCTTTGACGACTTTGTAGGCCATGGTGGCGAGCAGGGCGCCAAGGAAGCCGGCAAGATGCGCGCTGAAGGTAAGGACTACGTGGTCAAGGACGGCGACGTGATGAACTTCCTGTTCAACGTTTAGGAATAGGGGCCAGAAGGGAGGCAAGATGACGCAGCATCGACCGATGAGCGGCGAAGAGAAGAAAGTCATCTTCGCCTCGGCTCTGGGTACCGTCTTCGAGTGGTACGACTTCTACCTGTTCGGGGTGATGGCGCTGATCATCGCTGACCAGTTCTTTGCCCCGCTCGACCCGTCGACCAAAACCATCTTCACCCTGCTCGCCTTCGCCGCCGGTTTCGCGGTGCGGCCATTCGGCGCCATCGTCTTCGGCCGCCTGGGTGACCTGGTCGGGCGCAAGCACACCTTCCTCATCACCATTCTGCTAATGGGCGCGTCGACCTTTCTCGTCGGGCTGCTGCCGAGTTATCACAGCATCGGCATCGCCGCCCCGATCATCCTCATCACGCTGCGGCTGCTGCAGGGCCTGGCGCTGGGCGGGGAATACGGCGGTGCGGCGACCTACGTCGCCGAACACGCGCCGGATGGCAAGCGCGGCTTTTACACCAGCTGGATCCAGACCACCGCCACCGGCGGGCTCATGCTCGCCCTGCTGGTGATCCTCGGCACCCGCACCTATCTGGGGGAAGATGCCTTCAAGGACTGGGGCTGGCGTGTGCCGTATCTCGTATCTGTCCTGCTCCTGCTGATCTCGCTGTGGATCCGCCTGCAGCTGGCCGAATCACCGGTATTCCAGCGCATGAAAGCCGAGGGCAAGGGCTCGAAGAACCCGCTCAGCGAGTCCTTCGGCCAGTGGCGCAACCTCAAAGTCGTCCTCATCGCGCTGTTCGGCGCCGCCGCCGGCCAAGGCGTGGTCTGGTACACGGGCCAGTTCTACGCACTGTTCTTCCTCGAGAAGATGGCCAAGGTGGACAGCCCGACCGCAAACATCATGGTCGCCACCGCGCTCATCCTGGCGACGCCGTTCTTTGTGTTCTTTGGCTGGCTCTCCGACAAGATCGGCCGCAAACCGATCATCCTCAGCGGCTGCCTGATTGCCGCACTCACCTACTTCCCCTTGTTCGGGGCGCTCATGCATGCGGCCAACCCGGCACTGGCTAACGCGCAGACCAAGAGCCCGGTCACCGTCTACTCCGACCCCGCGCAGTGCTCGCTGCAGTTCAACCCCACCGGCACCGTCAAGTTCACCAGCAGTTGCGATGTCGCCAAGGAGTTCCTCGCCAAGGGCGGCATCAGCTACCAGAACCAAGCGGCCGCATACGGGGCGGTGGCGGAGGTGAAGGTCGGCGAGACGGTGATCAAGGCCTTCGATGGCACGGCCGACAATGCCAAGGCCGAGGCCGATCGTTTCAAGGGCGAGATGAACGCCGCGCTCAAGGCCGCCGGGTATCCGGACAAAGCCGACCCGGCCGCCATGAACAAGCCTCTGATCATCGGCATCCTGTTCCTGATGGTGTTCTACGTGACGATGGTCTACGGACCGATCGCCGCGCTGCTGGTCGAGCTGTTCCCGGCGCGTATCCGCTACACCTCGATGAGCCTGCCGTACCACATCGGCAACGGCTGGTTCGGCGGCTTTCTGCCAGCCACGAGCTTTGCCATCGTGGCCGCCACCGGCGACATCTACAACGGGCTCTGGTACCCGATCGTCGTCGCGCTGACGACCTTCGTGCTCGGCCTATGGCTGCTCAGGGATACCCGCGATGGCGGGGCCTACCACCACTGATCCGCATCCACCTCAACTGCTGCCACTGCGGGTACGTGCCAGCCGCACCACCTCGGGCAGCTTGCGCAGATTGCGCATGACGTGGGCCAGTTGCACGCGGTTGGCCACTTCGATGGTGAAGCGTACCGTGGTGTAAGCACTGCCGGTGTCGGCCTCATCCACCGATACGCCGCTGATGTTGGACTCAGCCTCGGCGATGGCCTTGGCGAGCTCCGCCAGCACGCCCGGCTTGTGGGCACTGACCACGCGGATGGTGACCGGGAACAGACCCTCCATATGCGCGTCCCATTCCACATCGACCCAGCGTGAGGCCTCCGTGCGGCGCCGCTTGCGACGCACCGCCGGGCAATCGTGCGTGTGGATGACCAGCCCGCGACCGCGGTCGATGAGGCCGATGATCGGATCGCCCGGTACCGGCTGACAGCAGCTCGCATATTCAATGGCGCCCGCCTCGCTGCCTTGCACGGTGATGGCGCCAAGGCCATGCACGCTGCCATCGGCCTCCTCGATACGCAGCAGGCTGCGCGCCACCTCCAGCGCTTGCCGCTTGCCGGTGCCGATCTCCACCAGCAGCTCGTCGCGACCAGCCAAGTGCATCTGGTGGGCCAGCTGCTGCCACTGCCGCGCACCGACATCGCCGATGTGATGATGAAATGCGTGCAGGGCCTGATCGAGCAGACGCTCGCCCAGCATCACCGACTCCTCGAACCGCAAGGTGCGCAAGAAATGGCGGATCTGGTGGCGGGCCTTGCCGCTCACCACAAAGCTCAGCCAGCGCGGATTGGGGCTGGCATTGGGTGCAGTCACCACCTCGACGCGGTCACCGTTGCGCAACTCGGTACGCAATGGCGCCAACTGGTCGTTGACACGCGCGGCGATGCACCGGTCACCGATGTCGGTATGCACCGCGTAAGCAAAATCGACCACCGTGGCGCCCCGCGGCAATGCGAGGATCTTGCCGCCCGGCGTGAACACATAGACCTCGCCGGGAAAGAGATCGACCTTGAGCTGCTCAAGGAATTCGCCCGCATCCGGGCTGTCGGCCTGGGCCTCGATGAGCGTTTGCAGCCAGCGCGTGGTCGACAGCTGGATGTCGGACAAGGCCGATTCCGGCTTGCGGTACAACCAGTGCGAGGCCACACCCGTCTCGGCAAAGCGGTGCATCTCATAGGTGCGGATCTGCATCTCGACCGGGTTGCCGTAGGGCCCGAACAGGGTGGTGTGCAGGGACTGATAGCCGTTGGCCTTGGGGATGGCGATGTAGTCCTTGAACTTGCCGTGGATCGGCTTGTACAGCGAATGCAGTGCGCCAAGGGCGAGGTAACAGTTGGGCTGGTCGCGCACCACCACCCGTAAGCCGTAGATGTCCATGACTTGCGAGAACGACAGGTGCTTCTCGGCCATCTTGCGATAGATGCTGTAGAGCGTCTTCTCGCGCCCCTTGACCTCGCCCTCCACGCCGTACTCGCGCAATCGGGCACCAACATCCTCGGCCAGCCTTTGCAGGATCTCGCGGCGGCGCCCGCGCATCTTGCCGAGCTCGTTCTCGAGCACGCGGTGACGATCCGGGTAGAGGTGGCGGAACGACAAGTCTTCAAGCTCATCGACTAGCCGTGCCAGCCCCAGCCGGCGGGCGATCGGCGCATAGATCTCGAGGGTCTCGCCGGCCACGCGCCGCGCCTTCTCGGCCTTGACCGCGCCCAGCGTGCGCATGTTGTGCAAGCGGTCGGCGAGCTTGATAAGGATGACGCGGACATCGCGCGACATCGCCAGCAGCATCTTGCGGAAGTTCTCTGCCTGCGCCTGTTCACGCGAGGCGAAGTGCATCCGGTCGAGCTTGGACACGCCTTCGACCAGATGCGCCACCTTGTCACCGAAGCGCGAACCGATCTCGGCAATGTCGACGCCGGTGTCCTCGACCACGTCATGCAGAAGCGCTGCGGATAGGGCGTGGGCGTCCAAGTGCCATTGCGTCAGCACCTCGGCAACAGCGATCGGGTGAGTGATGTACGGTTCACCGCTGGCGCGGTACTGACCGCTGTGGGCGTCGCGCGCGCAATCAAAAGCGTGCGTCAGCAACTCGCGATCGGTCGGCTTCAGGTAGCCGCCACAACGCTCGACGAAGTCGCGAAACACCGCCTCCGGATCGACCTCATCGTGGTCCGGCGTACGGCGTTCGGCTTTGGCGAAGGCGGTCATACGGTGTCTGGGTCATGGCGCAGTTGGTGTAAGCACCAGATTACACGCTCGTGACCCCAGACGCCGGTGCGGTGGCGCAACCCCCGCTTGGTGCGACCGCCGGCCGGCTCGACGGTCAGTGGCCGTTTCCGGCCGCCACTCAGATCGAGCGGTTGAGCAGCTCGCGCCCGACCAGACCGGCAGCGACCTCGCGCAGCGCCATCACGGTGGCCTTGTCGCGGCTGGGCGGCAGCTGCGTGTCAGCGCCATTGGCCAGCTGGCGGGCCCGCTGCGTGGCCACCAGCGTCAGTTCAAAACGGTTGGGGATGGCATGCAGACAATCGTCGACGGTGATACGGGCCATGGTGTCTCCTGGCGGGTTCGATACGATGAGTCAAAAGCCCGAACGGGGCTGCCGAGCGCGCCCGGCGTCAGCGGAAGAAATCGCCGAACAAACCGGCGTGGCGCGCCGCCTGCCGCGCATGGCGCAGACGAGAGGCCCTGACGACCGCCGCCAGATCGGCGATGGCGGTCTCCAAGTCTTTGTTGATTATAGCGTAATCGTAGTCGCGGGCATGCGCGATCTCGGCCCGGGCCGCAGCCAGCCGGCGCTCGATGACAGCATCCGCATCGGTGGCGCGAGCACGCAAGCGGCTCTCCAGCTCGGTCAGCGAAGGCGGCAGGATGAAGATGCTCACCGCCTCCGGCATCAGCGCTCGCACCTGCGCTGCGCCCTGTGTGTCGATATCGAGCACGACATCGCGGTCGGCCTGTAACTGAGCGTCGATCCAGCTGCGCAGCGTGCCGTAGCGATGGCCGTGAACCTCGGCGTGTTCGAGGAACTCGCCGGCGTCGATGCGGCGACGGAACTCGTCATCGCCGACAAACAGGTAATCGACGCCGTCACGCTCGCCGGCCCGCGGCGCACGGGTGGTGCAAGAGACGGAATAGACCACCTGCGGGTCGCGCGCCAGCAGGGCTTTGACCAACGTGGTCTTGCCGGCGCCGGAGGGCGCCGAGACGATCAGCAGATTGCCACTGGCCTTCACCCCATCGCCTCCTCAAGCCGCCTCGGTGAGGCGCAAAAAGACCTGCTCAAGGTCGGCGCGGCGCAGGGCCATGTCCTCGAGCCCGGCGCCGGCCTCGCGGATGGTCCCGAGCAAAGGCTCGACATCGGCAAGGTCCTCGAGCGGTGTGCTCCATCCCTCGCCCTCGGGCGTCAGCCGCGCGGCCACGTCGGCCGGCAGGCGGTCCGGCGCGGCCAGGCGCAGCCACAGGGTATGCCCGGCGTGTCGCGCCAGCAATTGCTCGGTCGGCTCCAGCGCCACCAGCCGCCCCTGCTTAAGCATCGCCACGCGGCCACAAAGCTCCTCGGCTTCCTCGAGGTAATGGGTGGTGAGGATGATGGTGTGGCCTTCGCTATTGAGGCGACGCATCAACGCCCACAGGCCTTGTCGCAGAACCACGTCGACTCCGGCAGTGGGTTCGTCGAGGATGACCACCGGTGGCTTGTGGACCAAGGCCTGGCCCACTAGCACGCGCCGCTTCATGCCACCGGAGAGGCGTCGCATATTGGTGTCGGCCTTGTCGGTGAGGTCGAGGGCAGCAAACAGTTCATCGATCCAGGCATCGTTGTCACGCAGGCCAAAATAGCCGGACTGGATGCGCAGCGTCTCTCGCACGGTGAAGAACGGGTCGAACACCAGTTCCTGCGGCACCACGCCAAGCAGCCGCCGCGCCGCCGCGCCGTCTTTGACCACATCCGCCCCCATCACCCGCACGTCGCCCGAAGTCGGCCGCACCAGACCGGCGAGAATGCTGATGAGAGTGGTCTTGCCAGCACCATTGGGACCCAGCAGGGCAAAGAATTCGCCGCGCTCGACACGCAGGTCGATGCCATCGAGCGCACGCAGCGTGCCGTAGGTCCGGACCAGGCGTTTGATGTCGATGGCGGGAACCGTCACCGCATCGGTCTCCACCCGATCGGGCTCATGGCTTGGACAGGCCGAGCAGGGCGCCCACCTCGTATAAGCCGACGAGCCCGGCAAGCGCCGCCGAGGGTGGCGAGAAGCGCAGGTCGACGCCCTTTTGCAAGGCGTGACGCCGCGCCGCGAGGAGCGTGGCCACCGCCGACGAGTCGACAGTCTCCAGCTGCTCCAGACGCACTTCGCAGCAGCCGGCATCGATCGCGGCGCGCATGGCCGCGAGGACACCAGCCGCCTCATCGACGGTCAGCGAGCCGGACAGGTGTAAGGGCGTGACGCTCAAGGCATGCGACTCGCGCGGCGCCGGGTCACTTGGCCGCGGTGGCCGCATCGCGCGGCGCGTTACGCTCGGCCAGCGACTTGATCAACCCGTTCAGGCCATCGCGCTGGACGATGCCACCGAACTCGGTACGGTAATTCGTGACCAGACTCAGGTTCTCGATGGCGATATCGATCACGTGCCAGCCATCCGGCTGCCGCTCCACCGCCATCTCCATGGTCAGCGGCTGCATGCCCGGACGCTTGACCAGCCCCTTGACCACCGCACGCTTGTCAGCAGGGCCGACATTGACCGGACGGTAGTCGATCTCGGCGCCGCGCAGGGTATCGAGCGAGGCGGCGTAGGTACGCACCAACAGCGTGCGGAACTCGCTGGTGAGGCGCGCCTGCTGTTCCGGGGAGGCATCGCGCCAGGCACGACCGACAGCCAGACGGGTCATCGCCTGGAAGTCGATGAAAGGCAGGATCTTCTCGTCGATGAAGGCCAGCGCGCGCGCACGGTCCTTGCTGATGCTCGGATCCTTGGCCAAAGCAGTGATGACGTCCTCGCTGGCGCGCTTGGCCACGACGTGCGGCGCGAGTTCAGGGTCATTGGCAGCAAGTGCTGGCGCGCCGGTCGCCAACAGGAGGCCGAGAGTCAGCAACAGGCTGGAAATGATTTTCATGGGTTCTCCGGGTAGGACTACTTGCCTTCAGCCGAGCCTTCTGCGGCCTTGTTGTAGAGGAACTGGCTGATCAACTTCTCGAGGACGATGGCAGATTGCGTGATCTGCAGTGTCGAGCCTTGCTTCAGGTTCTCGCTGTCGGCGCCGGCGTCAAAGCCGATGTACTGCTCACCCAACAGCCCTGCGGTCAGGATGGCGGCCGAGGTGTCGGCCGGAAACTGATAGCGCTTGTCGATGGCCAGGGTGGCGCGCGCCTTGTAGGTCTCGCGATTGAGCTGAATATTGGCGACCCGGCCCACCACCACGCCGGCGCTCTTCACCGGCGCACGCACCTTGAGCCCGCCGATGTTCTCGAAATCGCCATAGACGGTATAGGTGTCGGAGACGTCGAAGGTGGCGCTCGCGTTGCCGACCCGCAGCGCCAGCACAAGGATGGCGCCGAGACCGGCCACCACGAAGATACCGACCCAGAGGTCCATGAGGGTTCTGTTCATGACGATCGCTCCAGAGGCTTACTGCCCGGTGAACATGAATGCGGTGAGGACGAAATCGAGTGCCAGGATGGCCAGCGCAGAAGTGACGACGGTACGCGTTGTAGCGCCGCTGACACCCTCAGCGGTGGGCGGCGCATCGTAGCCCTCGAAGGTGGCGATGGCAGCTACCGCGACGCCGAACACCATGCTCTTGATGACGCCGTTGAGGACATCGTGACGGAAGTCTACCGCGGCCTGCATCTGGCTCCAGAAAGCGCCGGAATCGACGCCGATCAGCACCACGCCGATGAGATAGCCACCGAACACGCCCACCGCCGAGAACATCGCTGCCAGCAGGGGTAGCGAGATGACCGCGCCCCAGAAGTGCGGGCCGACCACACGGGCGATCGGGTCGACCGCCATCACCTCCATGGCAGACAACTGCTCGGTGGCCTTCATCAGGCCGATCTCGGCGGTGATAGCGCTGCCGGCGCGACTGGCGAACAACAGCGCCGAAACCACCGGGCCCAGCTCGCGCACCAGAGACAGCGCCACCAGCGTGCCGAGCGCCTCCGCCGAGCCATAGCGGACCAGCGTCTCGTAGCCCTGCAGCCCGAGCACCATGCCGACGAACAGGCCGCTGACGATGATGATGATGAGCGAGAGCACACCGCTAAAGTAGACCTTGCGCACCACCAGGCCAAACCGGGTGAAGCTCAGCCCCGAACGCAGCAGCAGCAGCACGAAGAAGCGGGTGGCGTAGCCAAGCCGCCAGGTGCCGTCGATGACGTGGCGCCCGACCGTCGCAAAACCCTCCCGCAGCGGCTTAAGCACGCGTATCCCCGAGGCCAAAGTCGGCTTGCATCGAGCCGCCCGGAAAGTGGAAGCGCATCGGCCCGTCTTCCTCGCCGTAGATGAACTGGTGGACGAACGGGTCGGTGGTGTGACGCACCTCATCCGGGGTGCCCGAGGCAGCGATACGCCCATCGGCGATGAAGAACACCTTGTCGACGATCTTCAGCGACTCGGCGACATCGTGGGTGACCACCACCGAGGTCATCCCCAAGGTGTCGGTGAGCCGGCGGATCAGGTTGCCGGTGACGCTCAGCGAGATCGGGTCGAGCCCGGTGAAGGGCTCGTCG
The DNA here is from genome assembly GCA_009923755.1 of Betaproteobacteria bacterium. Lineage (GTDB taxonomy): Bacteria > Pseudomonadota > Gammaproteobacteria > Burkholderiales > UBA3065 > UBA3065. The sequence goes on from RFSW01000002.1 coordinate 27,348, forward strand.
AACAAGACCAGCGCCGGGTCGAGCGCGATCGCACGGGCCAGCGCCACACGCCGGGCCATGCCACCGGAGAGTTGGTGCGGCATCAGCGCGTGCGCGCCTCGCAGGCCGACCGAATGCAGCTTGAGCAACACCAAGTCACGAATCAGGTCTTCCGGCAAGTCGGTGTGCTCGCGCAGAGGAAACGCGACGTTGTCGAACACCGAGAGGTCGGTGAACAAGGCGCCGAACTGGAACAACACACCGAGCTTGCGGCGGTGCCGCGCAAGGCCGGCGGTGTCCATCTGGTGGACCGCCTCGCCATTGACCAGCACCTCGCCGGAGGTGGGCCGCAGCATGCCGCTGATGAGCTTGAGCAGCGTGGTCTTGCCGCACCCCGAACCGCCCATGATGGCCACCACCTGCCCGCGGTCCATGGTCATGTCGATGCCGGTAAGGATCTTGCGCGCGCCGTAGGCGAACTCGAGCTTGCGGATGTCGACCAGGTGGTCGCCGGCCATCGGGCGGCTCTCCGGTGATAAGAATATCGATGCCGGATTCTAACAGCAGCATCGCTCCGGACCGCGGCCCCGGCGGCGTCAGATGAGCACCAGCTCAGCGGCCGCAAGTTGCTCGGGCGTGCCCAACAGCACCAGCGTATCCCCGGCTTCGAAGCGAAGGTCGGCGTCGGGCACGAGGGCAGGCCCGGGGCCGCGGCGCACGGCCTTGACCACCACGCCACTGCCGTCGAGACCGCAGTCGCCCAGCGTACGCCCTACCGCGCGCGCCACCGGCGGCAGCTGCAGCGCCTGCAGGCGTGGCGCGGCACCATCGTCATCGTCGGTGATGCCGTGGAAGAAACCACGGAACAGATCGTAGCGCTGCTCGCGCATCTCGCGCATCTCGCGTAAAACGCGGTTGAGCGGCACACCAGCGAGCATCAGCGTCTGGCTGGCGAGCATCACGCTGGCCTCCATCACCTCAGCCACCACCTCGGTGGCACCCGCGGCGCGCAGACGCTCGATGTCTTGATCGTCGCGGGTCCGCACCAACACCGGGAGGTCTGGCCGCAGGGCTTGCGCTTGCGCCAGCACGGCAAGCGCGACCTGGGTCTCAGCAAAAGTGATGACCAGCGCGCGGGCGCGCTGGATACCGGCCGCTTGCAGCACCTCGCGCCGCGCCGCGTCGCCGAACACCACCGTCTCGCCGGTCGCGGCGGCGCTCTGCACGTGCTGCGGGTCGGTGTCCAGCGCAATAAAGCTCACCCCGTCGCGGGCCAGGACACGTGCCAGTTGCTGTCCGGTACGGCCGTAGCCGCAGATCACCACGTGCTGCTCGGCGCCCATCGAGCGCATAGCGATCTGCGTCAGTTGCAGCGCCTGATTCATCCATTCGCTGCCGTTGAAGCGACGCAACAGCCGCGGGCTGTGCTCGATCAACAGGGGCGTGGCCAGCATCGACAGGATCACGGCGGGGAGCGCACTGGCCATGATGCGGGCTTCCAGCACCCCAGCCTCCTCGGCCAGCGAGAGCAGCACCAGCGCGAACTCGCCGGCCTGCGCCAGATAGATGCCGGTACGCATCACACCCACGCGATCCTTGCTCGCGGTACGCGCTGCGAGCATCGCCAAGACCGCCTTCACGCTCATCAGCAACAGCGTCAGCAGCAGCACCTCCTGCCACTCGGCGAGGACCCCGAGAACATTGAGGTGCATGCCGACAGTGACAAAAAAGAGGCCGAGCAGCACGTCGCGGAAAGGCCGGATGTCGGCCTCCACCTGGTACCGGTACTCGGTCTCGGAGATCAGCATGCCAGCCAAAAAAGCCCCCAGCGCAGCAGACAGTCCGGCCGCCTCGGTGAGCGCGGCGAGCGCCAGGGTGGTCAGCAGCACGTTGAGCATGAACAACTCTTCGGAACGCCGCTCGGCGACCAGGTGGAACCAGCGGCGAGTGAGTCCGGGGCCGACGGCGATAACCAGCGCCAGCACCACCGCGCCCTTGAGCAGCGCCATGCCGAGCGTCTGCAACAGATCCGGACCCTCGCCCGCCAGCGCCGGGATGAGGATCAGCAAGGGCACCACGGCGAGGTCCTGGAACAGCAGCACGCCCATCACCAGGCGCCCGTGCAGGCTCTCGAGTTCGTGGCGCTCGACCAGTAACTTGCCGACCATGGCAGTGGAGGACATCGCCAGCGCGCCGCCGAGCACCAACCCTGAGCGCCAGTCCAGCCCGAACGCGAGACCGGCCAGCAGCACCATGCTCGAAGTGAGCAACACCTGCAGCCCGCCAACGCCGAACACCAGGCCGCGCATCGCCCGCAGCCGCGGCAGGCTGAACTCGAGACCGAGGGTGAACATGAGGAAGACGATGCCGAACTCGGCCAGCGTCTCGGTCTGCGTCGACTCGCGCACCCAGCCCAGCGCATTGGGCCCGAGCACCACGCCCACCAGCACATAGCCGAACAGGGCGGGCAGTCGCAGTGTGCGCACCGCCACCACCGCCAGCACGGCGCCGGCGAGCAGCAGGAGGACGGACAGGAGGCCGGGGGTCATCGCCCGATTATATGGAGCGGCAGGCGGCCCACCGAAAAGCGTTTGGCTACGGCCCGCCACAACAGCAACCGTCGCTGGCGGGGCGCATCGGGGAAGCTCTTCGCTGCGACCTCGCGAAGCTCGGGGAGCGAGAAGAGTGTCCCGATGGAAGCCCCGCCCGCCAAAGTCGACCCGAGAAGGGCCCTCAATGAAAATCCCGCGAGGCGACCACCAGACCACCGAGTCGGTGGCTCAGATCGGTCAGTCGGCCAGCCAGCACATGCACCAGGGGGCCCGCGCGCTCGACGGTACCGGTCACGCCGAGCAGGCGCGCATGCAGCAGCGGCGCCCGCTGTGCCTCGGCGGTGCTAGCCCGGACGATGATATTGGCGGAGCCGGTCTCGTCTTCCAGCGTGACAAAGATGACGCCGCTGGCGGTGCCCGGCCGCTGCCGGCAGGTGACCAGCCCGGCGACGCGGCAGACAGCGCCGGCGCGCGCTGCGCCAAGTTCGGCAGCAGTGGCCCAGCGTGCACGCTTTAGGCCGGGGCGCAGCAAGGCGAGCGGATGGCGCCCAAGATTGACGCCGGTGTGACGGTAACTCGCGACGATCTCGCTGCCTTCGGTGGGGGTGGGCAATTGCGGCGCAGCGAGATCGCCAGGTGCATGGAACAACGCCGCTGCTGGCTCGACGCCGGCCACCAGCCAGCGCGCGTGGTGGCGGTCACGGCTAAGCCCGGCCAGCGCCCCGGCCGCAGCCAGCGCACCGATGTCGCGGCGGTCCAATGCGGCGCGCCGCGCCAGATCATCGACACTGTCAAAGGCTCTCACCGAGCGCGCCGCCAACAGCCGGGTCATCGCCTCGGCCGTGAGCCCTTGCACCCGATTCAGTCCAAGGCGCAGCGCTGGCTGCGCGGCATCCGGCGGCTCGAGCGCGCACTGTGCGCTGCTCACCCTTACATCCACCGGTAGCACGCGCACCCCGCGCCGACGCGCATCGTCGACAATCTGCGCCGGGCTGTAGAAGCCGAGCGGCTGGCAGTCGAGCAGCGCCGCAGCAAAGGCTGCCGGGTGGTGACACTTGAGCCAGGCCGAGGCATAGACCAGCAGGGCAAAACTCGCCGCATGGCTCTCGGGGAAGCCATAGCTGCCAAAACCCTTGATCTGCTCGAACAGGCGATCGGCAAAGTCGGGGGCATAGCCGCGTTCTGCCATGCCCTGCTTAAGCCGCTGCTCGAAGTGGCCGAGACCGCCGCGCGCCTTCCACGCTGCCATCGCCCGGCGCAACTGGTCGGCCTCGCCAGCGGTGAAACCCGCCGCGACCATGGCCAGTTGCATCACCTGTTCCTGGAAGATCGGCACGCCCAGCGTGCGCTCGAGTACATGACGCACATCCGGTGAGGGGTAGGTGACCAGCTCCAAGCCCTGCTTGCGGCGCAGGTAGGGGTGCACCATGCCGCCCTGGATCGGCCCGGGGCGGACGATCGCCACCTCGATGACGAGGTCGTAGAAAGTCGCCGGCTTGAGCCGCGGCAGCATGTTCATCTGCGCCCGCGATTCGACCTGGAACACACCCAGACTCTCGCCCCGCTGCAGCATGGCATAGGTGGCCGGGTCTTCGGCCGGGATACTGTGGAGCGCCAACTCCCGGCCGTGCCAGTCGGGGTGCGGCCGCAGCAGGTCAAGGCCGCGCCGCAGCGCCGAGAGCATGCCCAGCGCCAACACGTCGACCTTGAGCAGGCCGAGCGCCTCAAGGTCGTCCTTGTCCCACTGGATCACCGAGCGGCCGGCCATACGTGCGTTCTCCACCGGCACCAGCTCATGCAGCGGCCCGCGTGAGATGACGAAGCCGCCGACATGCTGCGACAGGTGGCGCGGCAAGCCGATGAGGCGCGCAGCGAGCTTGAGCCAAAGACAGACGAGCCGATCGCCCGCCTCCAGACCCGCCTCAGCGATGGCCTCCGGTGGCACCAGGTCGTGGTCCCAGCGTGCCAGCCCGGCACAGACGCGATCGACCGCGCCAGGATCGATGCCAAGTGCGCGACCCGCATCGCGCAGCCCACTGCGACGACGGTAGCGGATCACCGTGGCCGCCAGCGCCGCCCGGTCGCGGCCGTACTTGTCGTAGATGTAGGCGATCACCTCGTCGCGCCGCTGGTGCTCGAAGTCGACGTCGATGTCCGGCGGCTCGTCGCGTTCCTTGGAAATGAAGCGCTCGAAGAGCAGATTGCCGCGCGCCGGGTCGACAGCGGTGATGCCCAGGCAATAACAGACAGCCGAATTGGCGGCCGAGCCGCGCCCCTGGCAGAGGATGCCGCGGCTGCGCGCGAAGCGGACGATGTCCTCGACGGTGAGGAAGAAGTGCGCGTAGCGGAGTTCGGCGATCAGGCGCAATTCGGCCTCGATCTGCTGGCGAACTGCGTCGATCACGGCGGGGCCCGCTGTACCGCCCTTGGTCGCAAACGGGCCTGTCCGCACGATGGCCCCCGCATCGACAGCCGCCGCAGGCGTCAGAGCCACACCGAAGCGCTCACCAAACCCGACCTCCGTCAATGCACGCAGGTGCTGGTCTGCCGTCAGCCCGGCCGGTACCAACTCTTCCGGGTACTCATAGCGCAGCGTCCCGGGGTCGAAACTGCAGCGCGCAGCGATGGCCAACGTCTCCGCCAGCCAGGCCGCCGGGAACAGAGCCGCCAGGCGCTCGCGAGGGCGCAGATGCCGTTCGGCATTGGCGTCGAGGGCAAAACCGGCCTCGTCCACCCGGCAGCCAAGGCGAATGGCCGTGAGGGTGTCGTGCAGTGGCTTGTCACGACGCTCAAGCATGACCACGTCACCGATAGCCACACAAGGCAGGCCGAGGTGCACGCCAAGCGCATCCCAATCATCGAGCCCCTCCAGTTCTTCGCCCCACAGCAGGCGACGCACGCCCAGCCATGCCCGGCCCGGCATGCGCCCGACCAGTGGACCCGCCCTGTGAGCCAGAGCCGGCGTATCGGCAAACACCACCCCCAGACAACCGGGCGCACCTTCATCGAGGTGGGCCCAGGCAAGCGCATGACTCTGCTTGTCCCCGGCCATGCGCACCCGGCTGATGAGCCGACACAGCGTGGCGTAGCCTTGGCGGTCCTGCGCCAGCAATATCAGGTGCAAGTCGTCAGCCAACAGAAAGCGCGCGCCGGTGACGAGCGCAAGACCGGTCTCGCGCGCCGCCTGCCAGGCACGCACCAAACCACCCACCGAGCAGAGGTCGGTGAGCGCCAAGGCGCTGTAGCCGAGCGCATGCGCGCGGCGTATCAGGTCGTCGGGCTGGGCGGTGGCACGCAAAAAGCTGAACGCCGAAGCGCAGACCAACTCGGCGTAAGCGGGCGGCGGATGCGGATCAGGTCCAGACACGGCGGATGGGCATTGCTGCCATTACTGTTAATTATGACAGTATAAGCCCGCTGCTAAGATGCGCTCATGGCCCTTGTTCAGACTTCCGTGTTCGGCTTCGCCGGCTTCTCCGGCAGTGGCAAGACCACGCTGATCGAACGCGTCATTCCGCTGCTGGTCGCGCGCGGGCTGCGGGTCTCGCTGCTCAAGCACGCGCACCATGACTTCGACATCGACAAACCCGGCAAGGACAGCCACCGCCACCGCGAGGCTGGCGCCATGGAGGTGCTGGTGAGTGGCGGCAAACGCTGGGCGCTGATGCATGAGTTGCGTGGCGCGCCGGAACCCGGCCTTGCCGACCTGCTGGCACACCTCTCCCCCTGCGACCTGGTGCTGGTCGAGGGCTTCAAACACGATCCACTGCCCAAGCTCGAGGTGCACCGGCCGGCGCTGGGTCACGCCTTGCTGGCAGCCACCGACCCGCTCATCGTCGGCATCGCCAGCGATACACCGGTGGCCTCGCCGCTGCCGCAGATCGATCTCAACGACCCGGCAGCGGTGGCCGACTTCGTGCTGGCGCACGCCGCCCGACCGCCCACCAAGAGCCCCTGACACCATGCCCACCCTGCTCTACTTCGCCCGCCTGCGCGAGACCTTCGGTGTCGAACGCGAGCAGGTGCCGCTGCCGGCGCCGGCCAGCGTGGCCGGCCTGCTCGACGCCCTGCGCGCGCGGGGGAGCGTCTGGGCGACCGAGCTCGCGCCCGGCCGCGCCTTCCGCGTGGCGGTGAATCAGCGTGTCGCCAATGCCGAAACGGCCGTCGCCGACACCGACGAGATCGCCATCTTCCCGCCGGTCACCGGCGGCTAGGGCAATCAGGCCATGCACCCTGCCGACAGCGTCCGCGTCCAGACCGCGCCCTTCGACATCGGCGACGAACACGCACGCATCGCAGCGCTCAGCCATGCCACCGGCGCCATCGCCAGCTTCACCGGACTGATGCGCGACACCAACGAAGGCGATGCAGTGCGCGCCATGACGCTCGAGCACTACCCGGGCATGACCGAAGCGGCACTTGTGGAAATCGTCACGGATGCACGCAAAAGATGGGCACTGCAGGCGGTGACGGTGGTCCATCGTGTGGGCACGCTGCTGCCCGGAGAAGCCATCGTGCTGGTGCTCACCGCATCGGCACACCGTGGCGAAGCCTTTTCCGCCTGCGAATTCATCATGGACTACCTCAAGACCCGCGCACCGTTCTGGAAGAAGGAAGAGACACCGGCGGGGAGCCGCTGGGTCGACGCGCGTGCCAGCGACGACGACGCGGCAGCGCGCTGGATCGATGATGGAGTGACCGACTGATGGGCATGTTCGACTGGATCGTCCGCGCTGGCATCCAGGATGCCAGCGCTCAACTGCTGCCACAGCGCATCGATCTACCGGCCGTCGACAGCAACTGGACGGTGGAATGGCGGCCCGAACGCAACGCCGGACTCGACTGCTCGAGAGCATCGAACCACATCACTCTGGGCCATACACACGCACTCGACGCAGTCAGCAATCTGCAGCACTGGCTCAAACTCGAAGCCAGACGACATTTGCCGGATTGGCTGGCGGTCGTGGCGGAGGACACCGGCCATCGCTACCAGCGCGTCAGCGTGCGCCTGCAGCGCGGCCGCTGGGGCAGTTGCAGCAGCCGCGGCACCATCAGCCTGAACGCCAAATTGCTGATGCTACCGCCCGATGCGGTCCGCTACGTGCTGGTGCACGAGTTGTGCCACACCCTGCACATGAATCACTCGGCGGCCTTCTGGGCGGAAGTGACGCGACACCAACCCGATTGGCGCCAACAGGCCAGACATATCCGCACCTTGCATCGAGGCTTGCCGGCGTGGACACAGGTGGCTACCCGTCCGGGCAAGTGACCCCGGGGTAGACATCGCCGCGGCTTCAGCGACTGATCTCGGCCCACACCGGCGCGTGATCAGACGGCCGCTCATGCCTGCGCGGGCCCGTATCGATGCCGGCTGCGGCACACCGCGCTGCCAGTGCCGGCGTGAGCAGGATATGGTCGATGCGCAGGCCGAGGTTGCGGCGGAAACCACCCTGCCGGTAGTCCCACCAAGAGAAGCTCGCAGGCGGCTGCTCGAACAGGCGATAACTGTCGGTCAGACCTAGCTCAAGCAAGCGCCGAAACGCATCGCGCTCCGGCGCCGAACACAACACCTGCCCGGCCCATAGCGCCGGATCGTGCACGTCGCGGTCCTCCGGGGCAATGTTGTAGTCGCCCAGAAGGGCGAGTTGTGCGTGAGCGCCCACTTCGCCCTTGAGCCACTCCAGAAGAGCCTGCAGCCAGGCCAGCTTGTAGGCGTACTTGTCGCTGCCGACCGCCTGACCGTTCGGCATGTAGGCGCAGACCACGCGCACCCCGTCCACCGTGCCGGCGATCAGCCGCTTCTGCTCGTCAGCGAATCCGGGAATGCCGGCCTGCACGTGCTCGATGGCATGCGGGCTGACGATCGCGACGCCGTTGTAGGTCTTCTGCCCGGCATACGCGACCTGCCAACCCGCACCGCGAAAGGCCTCGAGCGGAAAGTTTGCGTCCTCGAGCTTGGTCTCCTGCAGACACAGCGCATCTGGCTGGTGCTGCGCCAGCCACTCGAGCACCTGGTCGAGCCTCACCTTGAGCGAATTGACGTTCCAAGCGGCGAGCTTCATGACAGATCACGAGCCTGCGAGCGTGGACCGGTGAGCGGTGACACGCAGGCGGTCAAGCCTGGCCGGTCATGCCGTTGTGCCGCAACAGCGGCTCCAGACTCGGCTCACGCCCGCGGAAAGCCTTGAACGACTCGATAGCCGGTCGCGAGCCGCCAACCGCCAGGATCTCCCGCCAGAAGCGCTGGCCGACCTCGGCGTTGAGCCCGCCGGCCTCTTCGAAGGCAGCGTAGGCGTCGGCCGAAAGCACCTCGGCCCACTTGTAGCTGTAGTAGCCCGCCGCATACCCGCCAGCGAAGATGTGGCTGAAGTTGTTGGGAAAACGGTTGAACTCGGGCGGATGTACCACCGCCACTTCGGCGCGGATCTCGCGCAGGATCTCCATCGCGCTGCGACCCGGCGCCTCACCGTGCAGTTGCATGTCGAACAGCGCGAATTCGATCTGGCGCAAAGTCATCATGCCGCTCTGGAAATTCCTTGCAGCCACCATCTTGTCGTAAAGCGCGCGCGGCAGCGGCTCGCCGGTCTCCACGTGGGCAGTCATGCCCTGCAGCACGCCCCATTCCCAGCAGAAGTTCTCCATGAACTGGCTCGGCAGCTCAACCGCGTCCCATTCGACGCCATGGATGCCCGAAACGCCCAAATCCTCGATCTGCGTGAGCAAGTGGTGCAGCCCGTGGCCGAACTCATGGAACAGGGTGATCACCTCGTCGTGGGTGAACAGCGCCGGTTTACCGTCCACCGGGCCCGAGAAATTGCAGGTGAGATAGGTCACCGGCGTCTGGATGCCCGCACCGGCGCGTCGTCGCGAGATGGCATCGTCCATCCAGGCACCGCCCCGCTTGCTCGGCCGAGCATAAAGGTCGAGGTAAAACTGCCCGACCAGCGTGCCATCGCGGTCGGTGAGCTTGTAGAAGCGCACGTCGGGGTGCCACACCGGCGCGCTGTCCGGCATCACGAACAGCCCATAGAGACCCTCAATCACACCAAACAGGCCCTCGAGCACCTTGGGTTCAGGGAAGTACTGCTTAACCTCCTGATCGGAGAAGGCGTAACGCGCCACCCGCAGCTTCTCCGCGGCATAGGCGACATCCCACGCTTCGAGCGCGTCGATGCCGAGTGACTCGACGGCGAATTCGCTCAGTTCCGCCATGTCGCGCTCGCCGTAGGGCTTGGCACGCGCAGCCAGGTCGCGCAAGAAGCCGGTCACCTGCACTGGACTCTCGGCCATCTTCGGCTCGAGCGAGACCTCGGCATAATTACCAAAGCCCAGCAGTTGCGCCTCCTCGTGGCGCAGACCGACGATGCGGCGGATGAGATCGGTGTTGTCCCAATCCGGCTTGCCGAACTCGCTGGCCCGGGTGGCGTAGGCCCGGTAGATCTCGGCGCGCAAGGCGCGATCGTCGGCGTACTGCATCACCGGCAGGTAGCTCGGCGCATGCAGCGTGACCTTGAAGCCCGGCTTGCCATCGCGCTCAGCGGCAGCGCGCGCGGCGCTGATCACGTCTTCGGGCAAGCCGGACAGACGCGCCACATCCTCGGTGAACCAACCAAAATCGTTGGTGGCATCGAGAAGGTTCTCCTCGAACTTGGCCGACAGGCTGGCCAGCTCTTCCTGGATCGCAGCAAAGCGGGCTTTCTGGTCCGCCGGCAGTTCGGCACCGCCGAGGCGAAAATCACGCAGCTCATTGTCGAGGATCTTGCGGCGCGGCGCGGTCAGGCGCGTCCACTCCGGACCCTCGCGCATCGCCTTGTAGCGCTGATGCAATCGATCGTCCTGACCAAGGCTGGCGTAGAACGCGCTGACCTTGGGCAGTACAGCGTTGTAGGCCTCGCGCAATTCCGGGCTGTTCATCACCGAATTGAGATGCGCCACCACGCCCCAGCTGCGTCCCAGCCGCTCCAGCGCCTCCTCCATCGGCTCGACCAGGTTCTGCCAGGTCGGCGACTCCACGACGGCAGCGCACTCGACGGCCGCGCGCGCCTCCTCGAGCAAGGCCTCGATGGCAGGCACCACATGCTCGGGGTGGATGCGATCGAAGGCCGGGAGACCACGCGGGTGGCGGAGAGGGTTGCTGTCATTGGGGCTCATGTACTTGTCCGTCAAGTGCGCCGACGCTGCAAAAGCGCCGGCTGGGGCCGCGCACGGGGCGCGCATCGCAGCTTGGAGCCAGCCGGCAGTCACATGTTCCGGAAGGCTTTTGCTGCACTGCGCCATTATACTTGGAGGTCATGCCAAGCCTCTGCGAGGATTCATGAGTTCGGCCTCACGCATCCGCCCCTTCGAACAACACACACCGAGCATCGCCGCCAGCGCCTGGATCGATCCGAGTGCGGTGTTGATCGGCGATATCGAGATCGGCGCCGACGTTTCAGTGTGGTGCAACAGCGTGATACGCGCCGACGTGAACCGCATCCGCATTGGCGCCGGGAGCAACGTGCAAGACCTGTGCATGTTGCACGTGAGCACACCGGACCCGCTGCGCAAACCCGATGGCGCGCAACTCATCATCGGCGAACGTGTTTCAGTGGGGCACCAGTGCATCCTGCACGGCTGCACCCTTGAGGATGAGGTCCTGATCGGTATGGGCAGCATCGTCATGGACCACGCCGAAGTGCAGACGCACGTCATCGTTGGTGCCGGCAGCCTGGTTCCCGAGGGCAAGGTGCTGGAGAGCGGTCATCTCTACATGGGCCGGCCCGCCAAGTTGATGCGCGCGCTCACCGCGGCCGAACAGGCTTATTTCCCCCAACTCGCGGCCCACTACGTCAAGCTCGCCAGGCGGCACGCCGGCAGCTGAACCACGCGCCAACGCCGCCGCGCAAGGGCCGGCGTCGCGCCCGCCCTACCAGCTCGATTCGCGCTCCGGCGAAGCGCTGACCTTGTGGATTGTCAGGTCGGCGCCCGCGTATTCTTCTTCGGGATCGAGACGCAATGGCGTCAGGAGGCGGATAGCGCCGTACACGACGAGACCGCCCGCCAAGGCCATACCGACACCCGCCAGTGTGCCGACCACCTGCGCACCGAGCGCCACCGTCCCCAGCCCACCCAGCGCTTCGGCGCCAAAGATGCCCGCGGCGATACCGCCCCACGCCCCGCACAGGCCATGCAGCGGCCAGACGCCGAGGACATCGTCGATCTTCCAGCGGTTCTGCGTCAGCGTGAACAGTTGCACAAACAAGAACCCCGCGATCAAGCCCGTGATCAAGGCTCCAACCGGGTGCATGACGTCGGAGCCGGCACACACGGCCACCAGGCCGGCCAAGGGTCCGTTGTGCACGAAACCGGGGTCATTGCGGCCGACCAGCAACGCCGCCAGCGTGCCACCTACCATCGCCATCAGCGAATTGAGCGCCACCAGCCCGTTGACCACCTCGAGCTTCTGCGCACTCATCACGTTGAAACCGAACCAGCCCACCGAAAGGATCCATGCGCCAAGTGCGAGAAACGGGATGGACGAGGGCGGATGCGCCGCCATGCCACCGTCGCGGTTGTAGCGACCACGACGCGGACCCAGGAGCAATACGGCGCCGAGGGCGATCCAGCCACCCATCGCATGCACCACCACGCTGCCGGCAAAGTCATGGAATGGTTGCCCGAACTGCGCCTGCAGCAGTGCTTGCAGGCCGAGATTGCCGTTCCACACGATGCCCTCGAAGAAGGGATAGACCACACCGACGATGAGGGCCGTGGCGATCAGCTGCGGGCCGAAGCGGGCGCGCTCGGCGATGCCGCCGGAGACGATGGCCGGAATGGCTGCGGCAAACGTGAGCAGAAAGAAGAACTTGACCAGGTCATACCCGCCATTCGCCACCAGGGTCTGGGCGCCGACAAGGAAACCCACCCCATAGGCGACGCCATAGCCGACGAAGAAGTAAGCGATGGTGGAGACGGAGAAATCGACAAGGATCTTGACCAGCGCATTCACTTGGTTCTTTCGCCGCACCGTGCCGACCTCAAGAAAAGCAAAGCCAGCGTGCATGGCCAGCACCATGATGGCGCCAAGCAGGATGAAGAGGACGTCGGAAGAGGTCTTGAAGGTGTCCATGAAGGTCCGGTGAGGCTGTCTGCCAAAAGAGAAACGCGTGGCTTGCGCCAATTAGACGATGCTTGCAAGAAGCACGCCACCGCGTGTCCAAGCCACGCATCAGCGGCGCAATACGCGCGCAATCAGCGGCTTGCGCGCACCGCGAGGCATACCCAAGGGCGCTCGGACAGCCGCCTGCCCCAGAGCGAGGCACGCTGGCGGCGGCAATGCACCTTAACGGTGCGTTTAGTGCCGCTTTACAGTGCACGCGCATGACGACCTTGCCGCCAGCCACTGCGTCCCGCTGATAGCATCACTGCATGCTTGAATTCGAAATCATCCCGGTCACCCCGTTCGCACAGAACACCACCCTCGTCTGGTGTAGCGAAACCAAGGCTGCGGCTTTGATCGACCCCGGTGGCGAGGTCGATCGCCTGCTGGCTGCGGTCGCGGGGCGCGGCCTCGCACTGCAGGCGGTGTGGCTCACCCACGGGCATCTGGACCACTGCGGTGGCGCGCTCGAGCTGCGTGAGCGCAATAGCATCCCGATTGTCGGGCCGCACCGCGAGGACGCGTTCTGGATCGACTCCATGGCCCAACAGGCCCAGTGGTTCGGCTTCGGCAGCCCGCGCGGTTTCGTCCCCGACCGCTGGCTCGAGGACGGCGATACGGTGACGCTCGGCAGGCTGTCCTTCGAGGTCTACCACACGCCAGGGCACACGCCCGGCCACGTGGTCTTCTTCAACCGGGCAGGCCATTGGGCACAGGTAGGCGACGTGCTGTTCCGCGGCTCCATCGGACGCACCGATTTTCCACGCGGCAACCACGCGCAGCTATTGGCTTCGATCCGCGAGAAGCTGTGGCCGCTCGGCCGCGACGTGGCCTTTGTGCCCGGCCATGGGCCGATGTCGAACTTCGGTGACGAACGCGACGAAAATCCCTTTGTCGCCGACGGCCAGCGTTAACGGCTCAGGCGCTGGCCAGCAACTGCTGGTATTTGCTCTCGAGCTGTTCGCGGCTCTCGCGGCGCTGCGGGTCAGGAATGATGCAACTCACCGGGCAAACGTCCACGCACTGGGGCACCTCGAAATGGCCGACGCACTCGGTGCAGCGCTGCGGTTCGATCTCGTAGATATCCTGACCCTGTGCGATGGCCGAATTGGGACAGGCCGGTTCGCAGACATCGCAGTTGATGCAGTCGTCGGTAATGAGTAGCGCCATGGCGATAGTTTATTCAGCGCATGTTACGGCTGCGTTTTTCAGCCAGCGCCGACACCACGCAAGGGTGCACGAACTGGCTGACGTCGCCGCCAAGGCGCGCAATTTCGCGCACGATGGTACCGGAGAGGAACATGTACTGCTCGGACGGCGTCAGGAACACCGTCTCGATGTCGGGGCGCATGCGTCGATTCATCCCAGCCAACTGAAACTCGTACTCAAAGTCCGATACCGCGCGCAAACCGCGCAGCACGAAATGGGCATCCACTTGAGCGAGGAAATCGATCAGCAAGCCCTGAAAACCAACCACCCGCACATTGGGCGTGCCGGCCAAGGCCTCGCTGGCCAGGGCGACGCGCTCTTCAAGGTCGAACATCGGCGACTTGCCGCTGCTCCCGGCCACGGCCACCACCACCTCACCGAACATCTGGCTGGCGCGGCGCACGAGATCCTCGTGTCCGCGGGTCATCGGATCGAAGGTGCCGGGGTAGACGACGCGCTGGCGGGGTGGGAGCATTTCAGGAGACCGTAAAAGACTTGGCCGGCGCGGTCCTCGCGCAGCACCTCCCAACCGGCGGGCGGTGCCAGCGGCGCGGCGTCTTCGACGTAGACGCGAGCATCGGCGGCGAGCAGCCGCGGCACGGCATCCAGGCAGCGCGGCAGCAGGTCCAGACGGTAAGGTGGGTCGAGGAAGACGACATCGAAGGCATGCTCCGGCTGCGCATCACGCAAAAAGTGTAACGCATCACCCGACAGCAACCTGACTGTGCGGCCGGCCGCCAGTGTCTCGCAATGGGCTTGCAATTGGCGCATCGCGGTCGGATCGTTTTCCACCAGCGTGACCTGCGCCGCACCGCGCGACGCGGCCTCGAGCCCGAGTGCGCCGCTTCCAGCGAACAGGTCGAGGCAGTGCAAGCCGTCGAGATATTGGCCAAGCCAGTTGAACAGTGTCTCGCGGACGCGGTCGGGTGTCGGGCGCAAACCCTCGACCGGCGCGATGGCGAGCGTTCGTCGCCGCCACTGCCCGCCGATGATGCGCAGCGTGCCGGATCCACGTATCCGGCCTGGGCCCGAGGTGTTACGGGCTGGCCTGGTCACCGGCCACCACGACCGTCGCCATGCGTCCCGGGTCGACGCGGCGGCGGAAGGCATCACGGATCTGCTCGATGGTCACGCCCTCGATGTTGCGAATGAAATCGTCGATGTACGTCGCTGGCAGCTGATAGAACGCGACCATCGCCACATAATCGAGGATCTTGCGGTTGTTCTCGATACGCAAAGGAAAACCGTCGACCAGATTCGACTTGGCTGCCTTGAGTTCGGCCGCGGTGGGCCCCTCAGCCAGAAACTTGCTCAGAGTCTGACGCACCACAGCAAGTGCCTCGCCGGTGCTTTCCCGCTTGGTCTGCAAACCGATCATCAACGGGCCATATTCCAGCCGCGGCAGGAAATAGCTGTAGACGCTGTAGGCCAGACCGCGCTTCTGCCGGACCTCGTCGGTCATACGCGACACGAAGCCTCCGCCGCCGAAGATGTAGTTGCCGACGAACAGTGGGAAATAATCCGGGTCGCCGCGCTTCATGCCGGGTTGGCCGACCATGATGTGCGCCTGGGTCGCCGGGTGGGCGATGCGCGCTTCGCTCGCGGCCGCCAGCGGTGCGACTGCGGGCAGGCTCCACGGTACCGGCCGGCCAGCCGGCAGACCGGCCGTCAGCCGCTCGGCGAGCGCTTCGGCGCCGGCGCGGTCGATGTCGCCGACCATCACCACCACCGCGCCATCAGCCCGGTAGCGGTCCTTGTAGAACGCCACCAGATCGTCGCGTGTGATGCTGGTGACCGAAGCGACATCGGCATCGCGGGCGTAGGGATGGGTGCCGAATACAGCGGCGCTGAATGCACGCTCAGCCAAGGTCTCGGGCTTGGTCTCGGCCTCCTTCAACCCACTGATGGTGCGTGCCCGCTCGCGTTCGAGGATGGTCTCGGGGAATTGTGGCGTCGCCAGCAACGCTGCCAGCAGAGTCGCTGAGGAGGCGAGCTCGTCGGCGCTGCTCAAGGTGCGCAGGTTGAAGCCGGCCAGATCATCGTCGACCGTCGGCGACAGTTGCGCGCCGGAATCGGCCAGACGGTCGGAAATCTGCTGCTCCGAGAGATCGGCGGTGCCGGCCGAGAACAGGTGCGCGGTGAGACTGGCGGTGCCGGCCGGTCGCTTGTCCTCCCACGCATGGCCGGCGCGGAACTGGATGCTCACGTCGAGCATGGGCAGAGCGCGATTCTCCAGGAGGTAGACCTGCGCGCCACGGGCGGTCTGCCAATGCTGGATCGGCAAGGTGGCTTGCGCCAACGGCGCGAAGAGGGCGATGCAAAGGGCGAACAAAAGGCGCATGTCGGGTCCGGGCGGTGCGAAGGGGGTGCGGGGGATGCTCAGTGCCGCACGCCGCTGGGCGGCGCTTTGGGCTTGGCGCCAGCAGGCAGCGGTTGCGGGTCGAGGATCGCCACCGTGAGGGTGTCGTCGCGCAACAGCTCGCGCGCCACCTGCTGCACTTGCTCCGGCGTGACCTCGCGCATCTTTTGCAGCAGCAGCGACTCGCTGCGGTAGCCGAGCCCCGCCGACTCCAAGTTGCCGATCATGCCAGCTTGGTGGCTGATGCTGTCACGCGCGAACACCTGGGAGGCGATCACCTGTGTCCGGGCGCGGGCCAGTTCCTCGGGGCGGATGCCCTCTTGCGCGATCAGACGGACCTGGTCGCGCAGCGCCGCCTCCAGTTCTTCTACGGTGCGGCCCGGCGCCGGCGAGCCACCCATCATGAACAGGCTGGGGCCACGGCCGATGCCGTCATAGCCGGCATCCACGTCCACGGCGATACGCTGTTCGCGCACCAAGCGGGTGTGCAGACGCGCGCCCGGGTAGCCGTGCAACACCCCGGAAAGCACATCGAGCGCATAGGGCACCCACTCCCGCTCAGGGTCGGTGAGGGTGGGGGCGCGCCATGCCATGGTGAGGGTCGGCTCTTCGGCGATGGCTTTGACCCGCACCCTGCGGATGCCGTTCTGTGCGGGCTCGGTCTGCGGCTTGCGTACCGGGAGAACCGACGGCTTCAGCGAGCCGAAGTGCTTTTCGGCGAGCTTGAACACCGCCTCCGGCTCGACGTCGCCGACCACCACCAGCGTGGCATTGTTGGGCGCGTACCAGCGCTGGTACCACGCGCGCACATCTTGGATGGTGAGATTGCGCAAGTCGTCCATGTAGCCGATCACCGGGATGCGGTAGGGGTGCGCCTGCAGAGCAGTACCCACCAGCGTCTCGTAGACCAGACTGCCGGGTTGGTCCTCGACACGCCAGCGGCGCTCCTCCATCACCACCTGGATCTCCTTCTTGAACTCGGCTTCGTCGAGCACCAGATTGCGCATCCGATCGGCCTCGAGTTCGAGCACCAACGGCAGATGGCGGGCTGCCAGTTGCTGGTGGTACACAGTGTGATCGCGACTGGTAAAGGCATTCTCCTTGCCGCCGGCCGCCGCAACGCGACGTGAGAATTCGCCGCTGGGGACCTTGCGTGTGCCCTTAAACATCATGTGTTCGAGCACATGCGATATGCCGGTGATGCCATTGGTCTCGTCAACACTGCCGATGCGGTACCAGACCTGGCTGATCAACACCGGTGCGCGACGGTCGGGACGCACGATGACCTTCATGCCGTTGCGCAAGGTGACCTCGCGGGTCTCGGGATTGGCCTGCGCAGACGGCGCAAAGACCGCTGCGAGGAGAGTGAGGGCGACGAGCATGAAACGCGTCAGCATCTGCGGCATCCGGCTGGGCATGGGGGGAGGCTACAATCCGATTGTCGATTAAGCCTCTTCCGACCCCTCCCCGCATGGTTAGTTTCTTCGGCAAGACCTCGGCACCGCCGGACCCGGGGGCGACCGCCCCCAGCCCGCCGTCCGACGGCAAGGGTTGGCGTGACCGCCTGCGCGCCGGCCTGAGCCGTGTCAGCAGCGCGCTGGGCGAGGCGCTCGGCACAGTCGTGCACGGCCGCCGCGCCATCGATGCTGCGGTCTACGAGGACCTCGAAGCGGCGCTGCTGGCCGCCGATGTCGGTATCGGCGCCACTCAGGACCTGCTTGAGGCGCTGCGCAAAACGGTGGCGCGGGACTCGCTGCAGGATGTCGAATCGCTGCGCGGTGCGCTGCGCGACACCCTGCTGCAGCGTCTGCAGGTACTCGAACAGCCGCTCGACACAGCCGGCCACCGCCCGTTCATCATCATGGTCGCCGGCGTCAACGGCAGCGGCAAGACCACCTCTATCGGCAAGCTGGCGCGCTGGTTCCAGACACACGGGCAGAAGCCCATCCTCGCCGCCGGTGACACCTTCCGCGCCGCCGCGCGCGAGCAGCTCAAGGTGTGGGGCGAGCGTAACGGCATCGACGTCATCGCCCAAGACAGCGGCGACCCGGCCGCGGTGGTGTTCGACGCCATCAATGCCGGCCGTGCGCGCGGCGCTGATGTGGTGATCGCCGACACCGCCGGGCGCCTGCCCACCCAGCTGCACCTGATGGACGAGCTGGCCAAGGTCCGGCGTGTCATCGCCAAAGCCGACCCCTCCGGCCCGCATGAGGTGCTGCTGGTACTCGACGCGCACATCGGCCAGAACTCGCTGGCGCAGATCGCCGCCTTCGACAAGGCGGTCGGCGTCTCCGGCTTGGTGGTCACCAAACTCGACGGTACCGCCAAGGCCGGCGTGCTGGTCGCGCTGGCCTGCAGCGCGCGGCCTTTGCCGGTGCGCTTTATCGGCGTCGGCGAAGGCCTCGAAGACCTGCAGCCATTCTCGGCACGCGAGTTCGTGGAGGCGCTGTTGCCGTGATCAACCTCCAATCCGTGACCAAGCGCTATCCCGGCGGCGACGATGTTCTGGTCAACGTCGACTTGCAGATCGCCGGCGGCCAGATGGTGGTGCTGCTCGGCCCCTCGGGTGCCGGCAAGAGCACGCTGCTCAAGCTGATGGGGGGCATCGAGCGCGCCTCGACCGGCGCCGTGGAGATCTTCGGCCAAGACACCGCGCGCCTCGACCCCGGCAGACTGGCGCTGGTACGACAACAGATCGGCCTGATCTTCGAGGACTTCAAACTGCTCGCCGACCGCAATGCGCTGGACAATGTGCTGGTGCCCCTCGAGATCGCCGGTTACGCGCCGACCGAAGCCCGCCGGCGCGCCCGCGCAGCGCTCGAGCGGGTTGGATTGGGCACGCGCGAGTCGGCCCGCCCGGCCACCTTATCCGGCGGCGAACAGCAACGCCTGTGCATCGCCCGGGCAGTGGTGTCGCGGCCGGCGCTGATCCTTGCCGACGAACCCACCGGCAACCTCGACGCCGACCAGGCAGCGAGCATCGCCGACATGCTGCGCGCGTTCCACGCCGCCGGCACCACCGTGGTGGTCGCCACCCACGACCCGCTGTTCCGCGACCGGCTGCAAGGCCGGGCGCTGCACGTGGAAGCCGGCCAGGTCCGCAGCATCCAAGCGCCGCCGGGGCAGGCAAAGGTGCCACGATGAGTGCTTGGCTGCGTGCCTATTGGGCCGCCTCACAGCAGCTGCTGCGCGAACCGGTGGCCAATCTGTTCAACCTGCTGGCCCTGGCCTGCGCTTTCGGCCTTGCTCTGGCGGCCGTGGTGTGGCTCGGCGAAGCCAGCCTTGGCCTCGGCGATGCCAATGGCCGCGGGCTCTCCGCGCAAGTCACGCTGGTGTTGCGCGACGGCGTCGATGCGAACAAGCGCGCTGCCCTCGAGCAACAGTTACAGGGCGAATCCGGCGTGCAGGGGGTGCGCTTTTTGGGCCGCGATGCCGCCCTGCGCCGCCTGGCGCGCGACCTCGGCGACACGCGTCTGCTCGAGGGCCTGGCCGGCAACCCGTTGCCCGACGCCCTGGTGGTCACGCTGGACGCCGACCTGTCGGCGGCTCGGGTCGATGGCGCACTGAAGCGTTGGCAGGCACGCAGCGAAGTCGACGAGGTGCTGGCCGATCGCGAACTGGTCGAGCGGCTGCGGCGTATCGGCGGCACGCTGCGCCTGCTGGCACAGGCCGTGGTCACGCTGCTGGTGGCCAGCGGGGCGGTGGTGGTGTTCAACACCATCCGCCTGCAACTCGCCGGCCGGCAACATGAGATCGAGCTGATCCGCCTACTCGGCGCGCCCGCCGCCTTCGTCCGGCGACCCTTTGTTGCCCGTGGCACGCTGTTGGCGCTGATCGGCGCCGGCCTCGGCTGGCTGCTGGCCGAGCAGATGGTGCGGCTGGTGGCAGGCTGGCTCGGTCCTCTCACGACCGCATGGGGCTTGGCTGGCCCGCCGTCGACCGTGCCGCTGCAGAGTGGCCTCGGTTTTCTGCTGGTGGCCCTTGTGATCGGCTGGTTCACCGCGTGGCTCGGCGTGGCCCGCCATCTGCGCAGCGCCGATCGTCGCTAGTGCGGTGCCAGGACGCTCACGCCCCGCCACCGGGCACGTGTTGCCGACATGATCGCGATCAGCGACAGCGGAACCGGTGGCCGGCATGCTTCTCCAAGGTTTAGCACTCGGTAGCCGAGAGTGCTAAATTCCGTTCTGTAGATCGTTGGGCCAGACACCTGCAGCCCGATGCGACGCGAGGAGAGCCGATTGCAAGCCACCCTGCCGATGCCCGTCCCCAGTGCGCTGGGCAGTTTCGATGCGTACGTCGCGGCGGTGAACCGCCTGCCTCTGCTAAGTGCGGAGGAAGAGACGCGCCTGGCGCGCGCGCTGCGCGACGGCAACGATCTTGACGCCGCGCGTCAGCTGGTGGTGTCGCATCTGCGACTGGTGGTCAGCGTAGCCCGCAACTACGTAGGTTATGGCCTGCCGCAGCCCGACCTTGTTCAGGAAGGCAATATCGGGTTGATGAAGGCGGTGCGCCGCTTCGACCCCGAGCGCGGCGTGCGTCTCGTGTCCTTCGCCCTGCACTGGATCCGCGCCGAGATCCATGAATACATCCTGCGCAACTGGCGCCTGGTCAAGCTCGCCACCACCAAGGCGCAGCGCAAGTTGTTCTTCAACCTGCGCAGTCTTAAGGCCGACAACCGTGCGGTGTCCGCCGCCGACGCCGAGATCATCGCCCGCCAGCTCGACGTCAGGCCGCAAGACGTGCTCGACATGGATTTGCGGCTGAGCGGTGGCGATGTGCAGCTCGACCCTTGCGACGGCGATGACGAGCCGCTCAACGCACCGATCCGCTATCTGGCAGACGACACCACCACCCCGGAAGCGCTGCTGGACGATGCCCGCCGCGACCATCTCGCCGGCACTGGCCTGCAAGCCGCGCTCAACACGCTCGACGCCCGCAGCCGACACATTGTGGAGTCGCGCTGGCTCGGTGACGATGGCGGCCCGACCCTGCACGAGCTTGCTGCCGAGTACGGCGTATCGGCAGAGCGCATCCGCCAGATCGAGGCGCAGGCGATGAAGCGCCTACGGGTCGCGCTCGAAGCCGAGGGCGCCACGCTCGACTGAGGCGCTGCTAGCCGCCGTCGAGCAGCGTACGCAAGTCAGCGGCCAGCTTGTCGGGGCCCGCGGCGGTCGCGGCAAACAGCCTCACCCGACCGGCAGGGTCATAGACGTAGAGACCGGCCGTATGGTCCAGTGTGTAATTCGGACCCTCGCCGACGCGCTGTGCTACCAGCCGATACTCTTTGACCGTCGCCTCAGTGGTGGCGCGATCGCCGCGCAAGCCGACGAAACGCGGGTCGAAACCCGGCACATAACGTGACAGCAGGTCCTGCGTGTCGCGCTCAGGATCGAGCGTCACGAACAGCACCTGCACGCGTCCGGCGTCGTCACCCAAACGCTTGAGCGCGGCGCTCACTTCGCCCATGGTGGTCGGGCACACGTCGGGACAAAAGGTGTAGCCGAAGAACACCAGCACGGCCTTGCCACGGTAGTCGGCCAAGGTGCGCGTCTGCCCGGTGTGGTCGGTCAGACGGAAATCCCGGGCAAAGGTGGCCCCGGTGATGTTGGTGGCGTTGAAAGCCGCCGGTTGCGGGGCGCAGGCAGTCAGCACCGTGAGCAGAACGGCTGCGAGCAACAGTGCGGCGAACCCGCGCGCGAGTGTGTGGCTGCCGCCCTGCTCCCCAGCGGCGCGCGAGGCATCCGCTGGCGGCGATCCGACGCGACCGGCGGCGTACGGATTCATCGGAACGCGCCGCGCGTGCGGCCGCTCGCCATGCCGGCAGTGAGCAGCCAGACCAGCGTCATGAGCAGCAGGGCAGCCCCGGCATTGTGCGCGGCGGCCAGCACCACTGGCAGATGCAGCAGCACGTTGGCCACACCCAGCGCGAGCTGCCCGAGCAACAGCAGGCCGAGCCAGAGCCCCCAACCGCGCAATCCGGCACGCAACAGTTGCCAGACCAGCAAGCCGACGGCCAGCGCCGCGGCCAGCGCGCCAAGTCGGTGTGCCCAATGGATGGCCACCAGGGCGGCATTGCCGATCGGCTGTCCAGCCGCATCCATGTGCAGGGCACGCGTCGGATCGAAGCCCTCGCTATCCATGGCCGGCCACCAAGCGCCGCCGCAGGTGGGCAGGTCGACGCAGGCCAAACCGGCATAGTTGGTGCTGACCCATCCACCCAGCACGATCTGCACCGCGAGCACCGCCAACGCCAACGCCACGAACGGTCGCGTCCCCGGGCGCCGCTGCACCGCCCAGTGGGTCGCTGGCGGCGCCACCATCGATGCGCCTGCGGTGAGGAGCGCCAGCGTGGTCATGCCGCCGATCAGATGCAGCGTGACGATGCCGGGGCGCAGCAACTCGGTGACCGTGAGCATGCCCAGTGTCGCCTGCGCGAGTACCACCACACAGGTCACCGCCAACAGCCCGCGAGAGTCCAACCGGCGGCGCCACGCAACCAGTGTCAGCGCGAGGATGCCGAGCCCGAGGATGCCGGCCAGGTAGCGATGCGCCATCTCTTTCCAAGCCTTGCCGATCTCAACCGGTGCGCCGGGGTAGGCCTGTTCGGCCGCCGCGATCTCATGGCTGGCCTCTGGCACGCCCACCAGTTGGCCATAGCAGCCTGGCCAATCGGGACAGCCGAGACCGGCGTCGTGAATGCGCACGTAGGCGCCGAGCACCACCACACAGAGCGCAAGCAGCGCCGCAGCGCGACTGGAGAGGCTAAACATCGACTCGCGTTGACTGACCGATTAGGGACTGCAGTCTAGACGGCGGGTCGCCCCTGTGCTCAGGCGAGCGCCCGGTCGGCAAGCAAAGCCGCAAAGGTCGCCGAGAGGTAGACGATGGAATAGCGGAACATCTCACGCGACAAGGCGTCGCTGTAGTGCAGGTAGAGGCGCACGGCATAGCCGAGGAAGAGGCCGTTGAGCACCACCGCGGCCGCCAGGTAGAGCCAGCCCGCCATGCCCATGGTCACCGGCATAAAGGCCGCCAGCGCAAGCATCACGGTGTAGCCGACAATGTGCACCAGCGTCACTTTTTCGCCGTGGGTCACCGGCAGCATCGGCATATCGACCTTGGCGTAGTCGTCGCGACGGTAGAGCGCCAGCGCCCAGAAGTGCGGCGGCGTCCAAAGGAAGATGATGAGGAACAGCACCACCGCCTCGGGCGTCACGTTACCGGTCACCGCCGCCCAGCCGAGCACCGGTGGCATCGCGCCAGAAGCCCCGCCGATGACGATGTTCTGTGGCGTCGCCGGCTTGAGGAAGATGGTGTAGACCACCGCGTATCCGACAAAGGTGGCGAGGGTCAGCCACATGGTCAGATCGTTGACCCAGAGGTGCAGGATGGCGAGCCCGGTCGCACCGGTGAGGATGGCAAACAGCAGCGTAGCCGGCGTAGTGACCTCGCCGCGTGCCGTCGGCCGGTGGCGGGTACGCGCCATGCGCGCGTCGATCTGCTGCTCGACCATGCAGTTGAAGGCCGCCGCCGCACCCGAGGCCAGACCGATGCCCACGGTGGCAGCCAGCAGGGTCACCAGCGAGGTCTCGGGGGTCATGGCAAGCAGCATGCCGATCACTGCAGTGAACACGATCAGTGCCGTCACCCGCGGCTTGCACAGCAGGTAGAAATTGCGGACGCTCACCGCTGCGAGTTGCAGATTGGCGCTGTGTGCAAGGGTGGTCATGACAACTCCGATCTCGGCTCAGCCGATCCAAGAAAACTTGAGAAGCCGCTCGAGGTCACGGCGGACCCCGCTCGGGTCGAAGGCATCCGGGTAGACCATCATCAGATTGCCTTGCGGGTCGATGATGGCCAGCCGCGGCCCGCCAGCGGCCGCGCCAGGCAGCCCTTGGCGCAAGGCGTCAAGCGGCCCCTGCCAGATGCGCGTCTGGCCGATCTGCTCGACCGCGTCGCGCAATGTCGGCGACGGCGCGTCGCCCACCAACACAGCGCGCTGCAGGCGACTGGCCTCGCGCGCCTGGGTCGATTCGATCTGACGCATCAGGTAGAGCGTGTGTCGGCAGGCATCGTCACAATCGGCCGGTGCCAGCATGGCCAGCGTCCATTGGCCGGGAGCGGGTGCTTCACCGAGCAGCCCCGACCACTGCGCGGCCGTCAACACCGCCGGGGGATCGACCAGCTGCCCGTGGGATGCCGCCCGCTGCGGACGCCAGTCGCCGGCGAACAGCCCCCAGCCGATGACGAAGGGCGCGGCGAGCGCGACGAACAAACCAAGCAGAATCAGGCGCTGCCTCATGCCCCGCTCCGCGCACGGCGCCAGCCATGAAACACATAGATGGCGATCGCAGCCAGCGCAAAGCCGAACCACTGCCAGGCGTAGCCGAGGTTGGTGTGGACACGCTGAGCCGGCTGCGGCCATTCCACACGCATTGCACCGGGTGCGCCCGGGTCGACGATGAGCATCCAGTCGGCCACCGGTTCGCCAAGCCTCTGCGACAGCTCGTCGGCGTCGATCCAGGCGTGCACCGGACCGTCGTTGCTGGCGCCGGCCAGCCGCATCCCCGGACGCGGCAGCGCCACCGCAAGGCCCTTGATCGCCGGACCGGCCAGCGGGCGCGGCACGTCGGGCAGATGACCGTGGTCGCCGGCGGCGCCGATCCAGCCGCGGTTGACCAGCACCACGCCGCCGCCTTCGAGGCGCAGCGGTGCGATGGCGGCAAAGCCGGCCTGGCCATAAGCGATCTGGTTGTCGAGCAGAAACGACGACGACGGGTCATAAGCGCCGTGCAGTCGCACCGGCCGGTATTCCACCTCGGCCAGCGCCAGCCCGCCGCGATGCACGTCGAGTACCGGTCCAGCGAGGCGCTGCTCGAGCAAGGCCTGACGCGCCAGCTTTGCTTGTGCCTTGCCGTGCTGCCAATCACCGAGACTCAAGAACAACGGCACCAAAGCGACCACCAGACAGGTGGCGAGCATGGTCGGCCGAAACAGCCGATTGCCGCCGCGCAAAGCCAAGTTTGCGGTCATGATGGGCGGGATCGATAATCAAAGCGGACTGCTCGGGACCCCGGAACCATGAAGATCATCATCATCCTGCTACTGGTCGCCATCGTGGTCAGCCTGTTCTCCGGCGCGATCTTTCTGTTCCGCGACCGCAACGGCGGCGAGAGGACGGCGCGCGCCCTGACCTTGCGCATCGGGCTGTCGGTCGTGCTCTTTCTCTTATTGCTGCTGGGCTTCCAGTCGGGGCTGCTGGAGTCGCGCATGCCGATGTGAGCGGCACCCCTCTGCAAGACACCCTGCAACCGAACGCGCCCGTCAACCGGACCCCCCGCTGCCATTCGCCCGCCACCCGGCGCGTTCACTCCGCTGCGTCCTAAAGCCAGTAGACGAAGACGAACAGGCCAAGCCAGACGACGTCGACAAAGTGCCAGTACCAGGCAGCGGCCTCAAAGGCAAAATGATCCTTGCTGCTGAAGTGTCCGCGCAACGCACGTCCCAGCACCACGGCCAGGATGATCGCGCCGATGGTCACATGCAGGCCGTGGAAGCCGGTCAGCATGAAGAACGTGGCGCCGTAGACACCGCTGCCAAGGGTCAGACCGAGCTCGGTGTAGGCATGGTGGTACTCGATGGCCTGGCAGACCATGAACGCAGCACCGAGCAACACGGTTGCGGCGAGCCCGTAGATCAGCCACGTACGGTTGTCGCGCAGCAGCGCCCAATGCGCGATGGTGACCGTCACACCAGAGGTGAGGAGCAGCGCGGTGTTGATCGCCGGCAGGCCCCACGCACCCATCGGCGTGAAGGCCGGGATCGTCTCGCTCGGCCCCTTGCCGGCGAGCGGCCAACTGCCCTCGTAGGTCGGGTAAAGCAGGTCGAAGCTGAGCAGGTCCGGCACCGCGAGGTTACGCACATAGAACAAGGCGCCAAAGAAGGCAGCGAAGAACATCACCTCAGAGCCGATGAAGTACAGCATGCCAAGACGGAAGGCACGGTCTTCCCAACCCTTGAAGGTGCCCGCGCGGTTCTCGCGGATGACGTCGCCGAACCAGCCGACCACCACGTAGAGGATGACCATCACGCCGGGCAGCATGGCCCAGCCGGTCACTTTGTCGTTCATGTTGAACACCGCCCCGAGGGCGAGCGCGAAGAGACCGAGCGCCAGCGTGAACGGATAATGGCTGTGCGACGGAACGTAGTAGCTGCTGGCGCCGTGGGCGTGCGAATCGCTCATTGGTCTCCCCTTTTAGGCTTCGAGCGGTTGAACCTGTCTGACCGTGACGTGGCTGCTCATGGCGCCAGCTCGGTCAGCTACCGCTGATGCCGCCGGCGGCGGCATCCACGGCAAAGAATGAATAAGAGAGCGTGAGCGCCCCGACATCGTCGGGGAGCCCGCCATCGACAAGGAACGACACCGGCATGTCGCGCACCTCGCCGGGGCCGAGGGTCTGCTTCTGAAAGCAGAAGCAATCCAGCTTTTGCAGATGAG
>RFSW01000011.1 GCA_009923755.1 Betaproteobacteria bacterium
GCCCACCCACAGCAGCGATGCGCCGATCATGGTCAGCACCAGGTTGTGCGGAGGCATGGCTTCGCGGCCGTAGCCGATGCGCTTGCCGATCATGTAGGCCGCAACCAGCGCCGCGATACCGGCGTTGATGTGCACCACCGTACCGCCGGCGAAGTCCAGCGCGCCCTTCTGCCAAAGCCAGCCCGCCGCGGCAGTCACGGTCTCAAGCGAGGCCGCATCCTTGATGGCGTCGGGGCCATCCCAGTACCAGACCATATGCGCCATCGGGATGTAGGCGAAGGTGAACCACAGCACCACAAACAGCAGAACGGCCGAGAAACGCATGCGCTCGGCAAAGCCGCCGACGATTAGCGCCGGCGTGATGGCAGCGAAAGTGCACTGGAAAGCGACGAACATCAGTTCGGGGATGTAGACGCCCTTGCTGAAGGTTGCGCCCACGGATTCAGGCGTGACCCCAGCAAGCAGCACCTTGTCGAGCCCGCCAAAAAACGGAGACCCGCCTGTGAACGTCATTGAGTAGCCGTAGACCGCCCAAAGCACGCTGATCAGCGAGAAGGTCATCAGCACCTGCATGAGCACAGACAGCATGTTCTTGCTACGCACCAGACCCCCGTAGAACAGGGCCAAGCCGGGGATGGTCATGAGGATGACGAGGCACACAGCCGCGTACATGAAGGCCGTATCGCCCTTGTCGGGCACTGGCGCGGCGGCGGGTGCAGCGGCTTCAGCGGCGGCCGGTGCAGCTGCGGCAGGTGCGGCCGCGTCGGTGACGGCGGCTGCCTCGGGGGCGGCCGGCGCATCCTCGGCAAAGGTCGGCGACACCAGTCCGATACCGGCGACCAGGGCCAGCGAAAGCAGAAGTTTCTTCAGCATGGCGGTCTCCTTAAAGGGCGTCTTTGCCGGTCTCGCCCGTACGGATACGGACAGCCTGCTCGAGGTTGGACACGAAGATCTTGCCGTCGCCGATCTTTCCAGTCGCGGCCGACCGGGTGATGGCCTCGATTGCCTGATCGAGCAGGCTGCCATCGACAGCAGCCTCGACTTTGACCTTGGGCAAGAAATCGACAACGTACTCGGCACCCCGGTACAACTCGGTGTGCCCCTTTTGGCGGCCAAAGCCCTTGACCTCGGTGACGGTGATGCCCTGCACGCCAATGGCGGACAGCGCTTCACGTACTTCGTCGAGCTTGAATGGCTTGATGATGGCGGTTACCAGCTTCATCGCAGCTCCTTAGGGATGAGAGGGGCTAGCCCAAGCCCCGAGGGGCTTGGGAACTTCTTCACAAACAGGGGTTTACTGCAGGCGCTTAGAAGACGCGCTTGACCATCACTTGGTAGTGCAGGTCAACGTATGGCTCGCAGACGCCGCCGTTGGTGTTGCGCAGGCAACCATAGTCAGTCAGGAAGCCCTTGGTCTTTTCATCCACGGCGATACCAGCCGCGCTGACCTGCCAGCCGCCCTCGAACGCCTTGGTCACGCCAAAGCGATAATCGATGAAGCTGAGGTCGCCGGCATTCTTCACGTTCTGATAGCCCGAGTGAAGATTGAGGGTCCAGCTCGGCAGAAACTCGTAGTTGACATTGCCCTCGAAGTAGCCCGAGTTTTGGGTGTTCTGCACGCCAAAGTAGTCGGTCACGGCGTGCGAGTACTTCAGGTTGAGCATCTCCCAAGTCAGCGAGAGATACAGCTCTGTCGTGTTCACCGATGCGCCGCGCGAATCACCCGTGCCAAAATCAGAACCCGTCGGCATCTTGCTGCCCGGGAACAAGAACTGCAGCACCCCGACGTCTGCAGTGATCGGCCCGATCGGCCGAGCATAGCCACCGTACACATCGATCTCAGCGTTCGAGTTTGGAATCGAGTCCGTGTCGACGTTACTCGCCCACACTCCAGCGTAGAAGCCGCTCGAATGAGTGATGTCAAAGCCACCCTGTACCGCAGGACGCTCGCGCGTGTAGTTGAGACCGCGGAAGAAATAAGCGTTGGTCAGACCGATGTTGCTGGTCACCGTCCAAGCCGGCGCCTCCGCCTTGGCCGGCTCGTCCGCCGCCACGACCGGCGCGGCTGCCAGCAAAGCCGCGACCGCGCAGATGGGTAGTGCGTATTTCATGTTGTGTCCTTTCTTGTCAAACCAAAGGTTGGAGCTCCTCGCCACGAATAAAGCAGATTCCGTGCCAGAAGCGCAAACAGCCGATTAGCGCCGTTTGATTCCCCTCAAAAACCCCAGTAGTGCGTCGTTCACGGGCACGCGGCCCTGACTTCGCACCATCGCGGTGCACTGCAAACCGCCAAGAAGGCAGCCCACCGTGGCACTTACCATAAGCCATCCACGACGGCCCCGCCACGCTCGGACTGGCCGAAGTCGTTGATTTGCCAACTTGTCCGAGCTGTTGTATGAATTTTGCAACAAGCAACCGCGGCGCACTTTGTCGTTTGGCCCCACCTTTCACCACGCTATCGATACAGATCATCTTTGATGCGTCACGCCTCACCCACCGTCACCCGCCGTGCAAGGCCATTAGTCCTGGCTGTCTGTTGCCTCATCGCTGCATGCGCCAACGTGGTGCCGCTCAAGCAGACCAACCAGATGTGGATCGGGCGACCGTTAGACGAATTGGTCGCCGCGTGGGGGCCACCAGTGCAGAGCTTCAAAGCCGATGACGGCGGCTCCATCCACAGCTGGTCGATGGTAATCGTCAAGCGCCGGCGCAGTGAGGAGTGCCGCCGCTCGTTGCTGACCGACAGTCAGGGCGTGATCACCCGCTGGCTTTATGACAACTGCCCGCGCCAACAACCACGACGCGACCCACCGAGCGCAAACACTGATCGACACGACGAAGGGCGTCCCTCGCTCGCGGGTCTCTAAGCCAGTTGCCGGAAGCCTGCCTCGGGACTGCTTGCTACACTGGGTTTGTTCTTCCGTATAGAGCCGCGAGCCATGACCACGATGCAGCAGTTTCTCGACCAGATCAGCGCCCGCATCTCGGCGCTCGCCAGCAGCCAGCCGGGGCAAGACCTCGAGCGCAACGTCCGCGCGCTGCTCGATGCCGGCCTGCAGCGCCTCGATCTGGTGCCGCGTGACGAGTTCGATACCCAGCGCCGCCTGCTGGAGCGCGCACTTGAACAGGTGCACGCCCTCGAGGCGCGCATCGCCGCGCTTGAAGCCGCCAAACACTGATCAACCATGGCCGTCGCCATCGTCCGCAGCCGGGCACTGCTTGGCATCGAGGCGGTCGAGGTGGCGGTCGAAGTACATGTCGCTAACGGTCTGCCCGGCTTCAACCTGGTAGGGCTCGCTGATACCGAGGTCCGCGAGTCGCGCGAGCGGGTGCGCTCAGCTCTGCAAAGCAGCGGTTTCGATTTCCCGGCGCGGCGCATCACCGTCAATCTGGCGCCAGCCGATCTGCCCAAATCAGGCGGCCGTTTCGACCTGCCGATCGCCGTCGGCATCCTCGCCGCCAGCGGGCAACTGCCTCTGCAGGTGCTTGACAGCCTCGAATTGGCTGGCGAACTTGCGCTGACGGGCGAACTTCGGCCAGTGCGCGGCGGACTGGCGATGGCGATCGCCGCCCGCGACGCCGGGCGCGCCCTGATCCTGCCGCGCGCCAGCGCCGAGCAAGCGGCTCGCGCTGTCGATGCCGAGATCCGTGCAGCCGACCATCTGCTTACCGTGGGCCGTCACCTGGCCGGCGGCGAGGCGCTCGACCGCGTCTGCGCGATGCCATCGACCGAGCCGCCATCGTCTGCACCCGCATGGCCCTGCCTGAGCGAGGTCAAGGGGCAGCACCAGGCGCGCCGCGCACTCGAGATCGCTGCAGCAGGCGGCCACTCGATCCTTTTGCAAGGCCCGCCGGGGACCGGCAAGAGCATGCTGGCCCAGCGTTTTGCCGGCCTCCTGCCACCGATGAGCGAAGACGAGGCTGCCGAGGCGGCCACCATCCAGTCTCTGGGCAGCGCTGGCTTCGACCCGCGCAACTGGGGGCTGCGCCCTTTTCGCGCCCCGCACCACACCGCCTCGGCAGCGGCACTGGTCGGTGGCGGCAATGAGCCCCGCCCCGGCGAGGCGTCCCTCGCGCACCATGGCGTTCTGTTCCTTGATGAACTTCCGGAGTTCTCACGCCATGTGCTGGAGACGCTGCGTGAGCCGCTGGAGACTGGCGAACTGCGCATCTCGCGCGCCGCGCGTCAGGCCACCTTTCCGGCACGTTTCCAGCTGATCGCCGCGATGAACCCCTGCCCATGCGGCAATCTCGGCCACCCCTCGCGGGCCTGTCGCTGCACACCGGAGCAGGTCTCGCGCTACCGTGGCCGCATCTCCGGGCCCCTGCTCGACCGCATCGATCTACACGTCACCGTCAGCGTACCGCGCGCAGCGGAACTGCTCGATGCAAAACCGCCGGAGCGCAGTGCAGAGGTCGCCGGGCGTGTCCTCGCCGCGAGCCAACGGCAACTGGCGCGTCAGGGCCTGACGAATGCCCGCTTGGCCGGGCTGGCACTCGAGCAACAGGCGCTGCTGGAGCCGGCGGCTCGCGCAATGCTCGGCCGCGCAATGGGCGACGAACATCTTTCGGCGCGTGCCACGCACCGCGTCATCCGGGTCGCCCGCACGATCGCCGACCTCGCCGCCAGCGACGACGTGGCGGCCACCCACCTCGCTGAAGCCCTTCAATACCGCCCGCTGGAGTCAGGCCTCAGCCGGACCAGTCGCGCGACCGTGCAAACAGACCCAGCCCTCGTCGCAGCGCCACACGCTTAGCTCGACCCACGGCCGGTAGGCCGCGATCACCTCATCTGCTTGGCGCTCGAGCACCCCGGAAAGCACCAGATCGCCACCGGGTGACACCCTCGCGCAGAGCATCGGCGCCATTAGCATCAAGGGATTGCTGAGAATGTTGGCGACCACCAACTCAAAGCGCCCACCCGGATCGTCGTCCGGCAAGGCAAAGGTCGCCTGACAGCGGTTGTTCTCGGCATTGAAGCGGCTACTCGCCACTGCTTGCTCGTCGATATCGACCCCGAGCACCTCGATGGCGCCGAGGCGACAGGCCGCCAGCGCAAGGATGCCGGAGCCGCAACCGTAATCGAGCACGCGCGCACCCGCTCGCAGATGGGCATCGATCCACTGCAGGCACAGGCGGGTGGTGGGGTGGCTACCCGTGCCAAAGGCCAGCCCCGGGTCGAGCACCAACATACCGGCGCCTTCGACCGGCGGTTCACACCACGAGGGCACGATCCACAGGCGCGGACTCACATGCATCGGGCTGAATTGAGCTTGCGTCAACCGCACCCAATCCTGTTCGGGCACCGCTTCCACCTGCGCCTCGGGGAGTGGCTCACCCAGCGCCTCGCAAACCTCGTGCAGGGCAAGCATGGGGTCTAACTCGGGCGGGAACAGCGCCTTGATCAGGCTCACCGTCCAGGCCTTGGGCGCCATACCCGGCTCACCGTATTGCGGCTCCTCGTCGGGGGTGCCAGCCAGCGCATCGGTGGCGTCCACCGACACCGCGCCGAGTTCCATCAACGCATCGGAGAGGGTCTCGGCAAGCGATGCCGAGGTGGTGAAAAGCAGCTGACGATAGGTGCCACCGGCTTCACTCAAGCCGACTTGCTCCTGCTGGAGAGCTTTTCTTCAAGGTAGTGAATACTCACACCGCCACGCTGAAAGCCGGCATCGTCGAGCATCTCAAGGTGCAAGGGGATGTTGGTCTTGATGCCGTCGACCGCCATCTCAGAGAGCGCGATACGCAGGCGCGCCATGGCCTGCTCACGGGTGTCCCCATAGGCAATGATCTTGCCGATCATCGAGTCGTAATAGGGCGGCACGGTGTAGTCGGCGTAGACGTGGGAGTCAACACGCACCCCGGGGCCGCCCGGCGTGTGCCAACGCGTCACCTTGCCTGGCGAAGGGATGAAGGTGAACGGGTCCTCGGCATTGATGCGGCACTCCATGGCATGACCGCGATACGCGATGTCTTTCTGCACGAAGGACAGCTTTTGGCCGGCTGCGACCCGGATCTGCTGCTGAATGATGTCGATGCCGGTGATCAGTTCGGTGACCGGGTGTTCGACCTGCACCCGCGTGTTCATCTCGATGAAGTAGAACTCGCCGTTCTCGTAGAGGAATTCAAACGTGCCGGCACCACGGTAGCCGATCTTGCGACACGCGTCGGCACAGCGCACCCCGATCTTGGCGCGCAAACGCTCGGTCAGTCCGGGTGCGGGAGCTTCTTCGATGATCTTCTGGTGGCGGCGCTGCAAGGAGCAATCACGGTCTCCCAGATAGACGGCGTTGTTGAAGCCGTCAGCCAACACCTGGATCTCGATGTGGCGTGGCTGCTCAAGAAACTTCTCCATGTAGACCATGGGGTTGTTGAACGCCGCCTGCGCCTCTGCCTTGGTAGTTTGCACCGCATGCAGCAACGCTGCCTCGGTGTGCACCACCCGCATGCCGCGGCCACCACCGCCACCGGCCGCCTTGATGATGACCGGATAGCCAATGCTGCGCGCAGCCTTGACGATGCTCGCCGGGTCGTCGCCCAAAGCGCCGTCAACACCCGGCACACACGGCACACCCGCTCGCTTCATGGCGGCCTTGGCTTGCACCTTGTCGCCCATCATTCTTATGGTGTCGGGGCGCGGGCCGATGAAGACGAAGCCAGACTGCTCGACCCGCTCGGCAAAGTCGGCGTTCTCAGACAGGAAGCCGTAGCCAGGGTGAATGGCCTCGGCATCGGTCACCTCAGCAGCGCTGATGATGGCCGGGATGTTCAGGTAACTCAGACCGGGCTGCGGCGGCCCGATACATACCGACTCGTCGGCCAGCTTGACGTACTTGGCTTCGCGGTCCGCCTCGGAGTGCACGACAACCGTCTTGATGCCCAGCTCCCGACAGGCCCGCTGGATCCGCAGCGCGATCTCGCCGCGGTTGGCGATGAGGATCTTCTCGAACATCGCGAGCTTATTCGATGACGAACAGCGGCTCGCCGAATTCGACCGGGTCGCCGTTGTCGACCAGGATGGCCCTGATCACGCCGGAGCGGTCGGCATCGATCTCATTGAGCAGCTTCATCGCCTCGATGATGCAAAGCGGGTCGCCCTCCTTCACCGTCTGGCCGATCTCCACGAAGGGCGTGCTACCTGGCGAGGCTGAGCGGTAGAAGGTACCGACCATTGGTGACTTGACCTGATGGCCGGCCGGCGCAGCTGCAGGCTCGGCACCAACCGGGGCTCCGGCTGTCGCCTGCGGCACAACAGCAGCCGGCGCAGCCACCGGGACGGCGACCGTTTGGCCTGGTGGCGCTGCCATCACCGGCACCGCAGACGCGGCACCCTGCTGGACGCGGATGATGCGGACCGTCTCCTCGCCCTCCTTGATCTCGAGTTCGGCGATACCGGAATCTTGAACCAGGTCGATGAGTGTCTTGAGCTTGCGAAGATCCACTGGGCCTCCTCGGAATCAGTCAGCGGGGACCCGGAACGAGCCGTGCCGCGGCTGCGCGCAGGGCGAATTGGTAGCCCTGGGCGCCAAGCCCGCAGATCACGCCCGCAGCCAGGTCGGACAGATGAGAGTGGTGCCGAAACGCTTCGCGAGCGAAGACATTGGACAGATGCACCTCGATGAACGGAAGCGCCACAGCCGCCAGCGCGTCGCGTATGGCGACGCTGGTATGTGTGAAGGCAGCCGGGTTGATGACGATGAAGCCGAAGCCATCGGCGGTCGCCGCCTGGATGCGGTCGACCAGGTCGCCCTCGTGATTGCTCTGGAAGCTCTCGACGATGAGGCCAAGTTCGGACGCCAGTGACTGAAGGCCCGCGTCGATCTGGGAGAGCGTCAGGGTGCCGTAAACCTCCGGCTCGCGTGTGCCGAGCAGATTGAGGTTAGGCCCGTGGAGAACGAGGACGCGGCGCGCCGGAGCGGTTCTAACAGCGTCGGACATGCGCCGGAGTGTGCACCCAAGACCCCGTCTTGTCCAGACGTTTCCCCGAAATTGGAAGGAGATACCGGCTAATTAGCCGATATAGGCATCACAATAGCGCCGCAAGTGCTTGATCGAGTTCGCTTTCCCGATAGATGCCCGCGCGTGTCTGTGAAACCGCGCCGGTCCGGTCGATAAGCAGGGTGTAGGGCATCACCCCCTTCTCGTCACCGGCCGCCTTGAGCAGTTCGTAGCCTGCGGCCTCGGCGGTGAGCACCGGGTAGTTGATGCCGAGGCGCTGCATGAAGGGACCGACCGCGTCTGGGTCATCGATGGCGACGCCTACAAAGACCAAGCCACGGTCGCGATACTTTTCCTGCAAACGCACAAAGCCGGGCATCTCTTCGATGCACGGCGCACACCAGCTTGCCCAAAAATTGACCACCACGACCTTGCCGCGGTAGCGGGCAAGATCGTGTTCGACGCCGGAGCTGTCGGGCAAGCGCGCCGAGAAAATCGCTTGCGCCCGTGGATCGGGACTCTCGACCGAGGATTTGCGGCCGATGCCAACAGCAGCGCCAGCGGCGACTGCCAAGACGACCAGACCGGCGATCAGGATGCGCGTCTTCATGGGCGGGTTTTGAAGTTGTCCAATGTGGCTAGGAACGTCTCGGGTGGCTGGAAGTTCAACACACGTAGCGCACGCTGCTCGCGCCCCTCGGCGTCAAAGAGGAGAACTGCCGGCGGCCCGAACAACCCGAAAGCCGCCAGTGCTTCGCGATCGGCCGCAGACGATGCAGTGACGTCGAAGCGCAACCGCCGCCAACCCTCAAGCCGCTGTACGACGGCGACATCGGCAAAGGTACGGCGCTCAAGTTCGCGGCAGGTGGTACACCACTCTGCAGTGAAGTCGAGCAGCACCGGGCGACCACCGGTGTCGGCAAGAGCCGCCCTCAGGTCTTGCAGCGTGGCCACCGTCTCAAACTGGGCCCCGGTCGCATGCCCGGTCAGCTTGTCCCAAGCCGGTAGCCACAAGGGCTGGGTGATCCACACGGCAACCCCCAGCAGCACCGCCCCGAACACCACCCGCACCCGTCCGTACCAGTCATTTGCGCGCGTCAGCAGATGTCCCGCCGACGTACCCACGGCCAGCAGCGGCACGCCCATACCCAGCGCCATGACAAACAGCGCGATACCGCCAAGCCAAAAATCGCCACTGCGCGAGATGAACAACAAGGCGCCGGCCAGTGGCGGAGCGATGCACGGTCCGACGATCAACGCCGACAAAGAACCCATCGCCGCCGCGCCCGACAAGCGCCCGCCTGGCACCCGGTTGGACACGCGAGTCGCCCAAGCCTGCACCGGCGCCGGTAGCTGCAAGTCGAACACACCGAACATGGAGAGTGCGAGCGTGACGAACACCAAGGCGAACGCCGACAGCACCCACGGGTTTTGCAACACACTCGACAGCAGCACGCCGGACAGGCCAGCGGCGATGCCGGCCAGCGCATAGGTGACCGCCATCGCCAGCACGTAAGCCAGCGAAAGCGCAAACGCGCGGCGGCGGTCGGCCGGCTGCGAGGCAGCGCCCGGTCGGCCGGATTGCCCGGCGATCAGCCCGGAGAGGATCGGCACCATCGGTAACACGCAGGGCGTCAAGGCCAGCAGGAGGCCAGCGCCAAAAAAAGCCAGCAAGGTGATCGGCAAAGAATCCGACAACAAGGCATCGGCGACGCGTTCCGACTCGTCCTGACCGACACCGGCAAGCGGCGATGCCTGCACCGTGCTGCGCGTAGCCGTAAACGATGCCGCGCCGGCAGCGCCTCGTAATGGCCCGACCAAGCCGGTGCCGACGGGCGTCACGCCTTCGGCACCGACGCGAAACCGCTGTGTCTGCGGCGGGTAACACAAGCCGGCATCGGCGCAGCCCTGATAACGCACCGCCAGCAGCCACTCGCCGGCAGGACCGCCCGCCAAGCGGCCCTCGATGCTGTCGCGATAGATCTCGACGCGGCCGAAGTTCGGATCGTCCTTGGCCATGCCGGGCGGCAGATCAACTGTCAGCGGCGCAGTGCCCGCTGGATCGGCGCTTACCACGATGCGATCGCGGTACAGGTAGTAGCCCTCGCGGACGGCGAAGGCAAGACCGATGGCGCCATCAGCGGCGCGGTCGGCAGTGACCTCGAACACCTGTTCGGGCGGCAAGGGTTGCCCGCCGGCCGCCGTCAGCCCACCCTCCGCCAACGCCGGCTCGACCATCGCCGCACCGATCGGGCTGGCGAGCATCAAGACGACAGCGGCACGGGTCAGAGTACGAAGCATCAAGGCCTTGGGACGAGGGTCGGGGCGATCTGGGTCAGGGCACCTCGCCGCGCGAAGTCGCCCCACAGGTGGCGCGTACCCAGTCCATGTAGACGCCGCTGCCACCGGCTGGAGAGACCAGCAAGACCTCCGGAAGTTCGTACGGGTGGTCTCGCTGCAAGACTTCGGTAAGGGCTTCAAGACGCCCAAGGATGGTCTTGACGGTGACCGCGACCTCCGCCTGAGTCTCGGTCACGCCTTGCCAGCGATACACCGATAAGCCCGCCGGCGCGATATGGATGCAGGCCGCGAGACCGGCTTCGACCCAGGCGCGCGCCGCCGCCTCGGCCTGCTGACGATCGGGAAAGGTCGTCAACAAGAGCACCACCGGCTCTTCAAGGCCAGGCTCGACAAGTGGTTCAGACGCGGGGGCTTGCGGTATCGACATCCACCGTCTCCAAAAAGCTCGCAACCGTGGGATAGGCCAGCTTAAGGCGCAATTCCAGCCGGGCGCGGCGGTTGTCGAGTCGCCTCGACTCGGCCATGAACGACCACAACATCGGGTCCACACGCCCGCGCACAGCCTCGCGCGGTTGGCGCGGTGGCCGGGCAAGGCCGAAGTGATCCGCAACCGCGTCAAAGTAGTCGCCCATGCGCAGCGGCAGGTCGTCACACACGTTGAAAGCGCGCCCGCCGCGCGCCCGCAAGAGCGCCAGGATGCAAGCGCGCGCCAGATCATCGGCGTGGATGTGGTTGCTGTAGCTGTCCTCATCGGCCGCGATCGCTGGCGTGCCAGCACGGATGCGCCCCAGCGGAAGGCGGTCGGCGGCGTAGATGCCAGGAGCACGCAGGATGCCGGTGGCAACCCCAAGCCGACGCCCCCAGGCCCGCACACAACGCTCAGCAGAGACGCGGCGTCGGGCACGGGGGGACGCCGTGCGCTGGGGCGACGCCTCCACCACTCTGGCGCCGGCATGGTCGCCGTACACACCACTGGTGCTGATATAAACCAGGCTGCGTGGTAACCTGCCGGCAGACAGTGCCGCCAGAGCCGCTTCCAGACGTCGATCACGGTCGCCGTCGGCAGCCGGTGGCGCGGAGTAGATGATGCGGTCGGCGTGGCCCGCGAGCCGGGCCATCGACCCGGCGTCGTCAAGGTCACCGACGATGACACGCACGCCGGCCAAGCGCAGACGAGCCACCTGTGGCCCTTCACGCACGAACGCAGTGACACGGCACCGCCGCGGCAGAAAAGCCAGCGTGCGGAATGCCACATCACCGCCGCCGATGAGCAGCAAACGCGTACCGCGTGGCGTGGTGGCTTGACGGGCGCAGTCCGACTTGGCCAAGGGCGGCTCCGCAGAATATGACGATCGAGGACTTATTTTGACTGCAACGACGATCCGGCTCGAACCCAGCGGCCAGCAATTCGCCGCCGAACCGGACCAGACCATACTTGAAGCTGCGCTGGCGGCCGGCGTGACGCTGCCCTACGGGTGCCGCGATGGCGCCTGCGGCGCCTGCAAGGGCTCGATTCTGGCTGGCGGCGTCGACCACGGCAAGTCGCGCCCCGACACCCTCACCGAGACCGAGCGCGCCACCGGCAAGGCGCTGTTCTGCTGCGCGGTACCGCTCGGCGATGTGGTCATCGAATCGCGTGCTCTGGCCGGCGTGGCCGACATCCCGGTGCGCAAACTGCCGGCCCGCATCCAGCGCCTCGAACGCGCCGCCGAGGATGTGATGGTGATGACCCTCAAGTTGCCGGCCAACGACCGCTTTGTGTTCCTGCCCGGACAGTTCGTCGACCTGCTGCTCGCACAGGGCAAGCGCCGCAGTTACTCGATCGCCTCCTCGCCGAGTCGCGAGGGCGAGATCGAACTGCACATCCGCAAGCTCGACGGCGGCCTGTTCAGTACGCAGGCCTTCGAGACGCTCAAAGAGAAGGACATCCTGCGCTTCGAGGGGCCGCTGGGCACCACCTATCTGCGCGAAGACACCGACCGGCCGATCCTGATGGTCGGCGGCGGCACCGGCTTCGCGCCGCTGCAGGCCATGCTCGAGACGCTGCTCGAGAAAGAGAGCGCCCGGCCGGTGCACCTGTACGTCGGCGCCCGCACCCGCAGCGGCCTCTACCGCGATG
Organism: Betaproteobacteria bacterium; assembly: GCA_009923755.1. Taxonomy (GTDB): domain Bacteria; phylum Pseudomonadota; class Gammaproteobacteria; order Burkholderiales; family UBA3065; genus UBA3065. Next base: position 12,359 of record RFSW01000011.1, read on the forward strand.
AACTGTCGCGCCGCTTCGCCGCCGCCTCGCGCACCATCCGCTACACCCCGGTGCTGTCGGAGGCTACCGCGGCCTGTGACTGGCAAGGCCGCAGCGGGCTGGTGCATGCCAGCGCGCTTGCCGACCTGCCCGACCTCGCCGACTTCGATGCCTACGTCTGCGGCGCACCCGCGATGGTCGACGCCGCCCGCCGCGACTTTGCCGCGGCCGGCCTGCCGGAAGACCGCTTCTTCGCTGACGCCTTCACCACCGCCGCCAACTGACCGATGCGGCCACGGCGCCCCTTACGCAACCTCATCACGACCGCGACATCCGTCCGGACATCACCCGCGGGCCCGACCCGCCAAGCGAGAACCGCATGACCACACTGCTTATCGTCGAGTCGCCCTCCAAGGGCAAGACGCTCTCCAAGTACCTCGGCCCCGGCTACGAGGTGCTCGCCTCCTACGGCCACGTGCGCGACTTGCGGCGCAAAGACGGCGCGGTCGACCCGGCGCAGGGCTTTGCCATGTCCTACGAGCTGATCGACCGCAACAAGCGCCACGTCGACGCCATCCTCAAGGCAGCTGCCGGTGCCGATAATGTGCTGCTCGCCACCGACCCGGACCGCGAGGGTGAGGCCATCGCCTGGCACCTTGCCGAGATCCTGCATGGCAACAAAGCCACTGCAGAAAAGCCGCTCAAGCGCGTGGTGTTCCATGAGGTCACCAAGTCGGCAGTGCAACACGCGGTGGAGAACCCTCGGGACATCTCGGCCAGCCTGGTCAATGCGCAGCAGGCGCGCCGCGCGCTCGATCATCTGGTCGGCTTCAATCTGTCGCCGGTGCTGTGGCGCAAGATCAAGCCGGGGCTGTCTGCGGGACGCGTGCAGAGCCCGACGCTGCGCCTGATCGTCGAGCGCGAAGAAGAGATCGAGCGCTTCCAGAGCCGTGAGTACTGGTCGCTGCACCTCGACACCAACAAGGCCGGTCAGGCCTTCTCCGCAAAGCTCAGCAAATGGCAAGGCGCCAAGGTCGAGCAGTTCAGCTTTACGGACGAAGCGGCCCAGGCGGCTGTGGTTGCCGCCCTGCAGGGTCAGGATGCCAAGGTCGTCAGCGTCGAAAAGAGCGCCAAGACCCGCCGCGCCGCCGCGCCCTTCACCACCAGCACGCTGCAGCAAGAGGCGGTGCGCAAGCTCGGCATGACCACCGAGCGCACCATGCGCACGGCACAGACACTGTATGAAGGCGTTGACATCGGCGAAGGCACGGTCGGCCTCATCACTTACATGCGGACCGACTCGGTGACGCTGGCGCGCGAGGCCATCGCCGACATCCGCGCCTACATCGAGCGCGAGTTCGACTCGACCGCCCACGACAAGGGCCCCTACCTGCCGGAGCGCCCCAACGTCTACAGCAACGCCGCCGCCAATGCTCAAGAGGCCCACGAGGCGATCCGCCCGACCTCGATCAGCCGCACGCCGGAGAGCGTCCGCCAGTTCCTCTCGCCAGAGCAGTTCCGTCTGTACGAGATGGTCTGGAAGCGCACCCTGGCGAGCCAGATGAGCCCGGCGCAGTACGACACCGTAGCTGCCGACATCGCCGTCGGTGAGGGTGTGTTCCGCGCCACCGGCCAGACGCTGGTGTTCCCCGGCTTCATGAAGGTCTATTTGGAAGGCGAGGACGACAAGACCGACGAGGGCGACTCGCGCTTGCCGGCGTTGGCCGAGGGCGACGCGCTGCCCAATGAGCGCGTCTACGGCGAGCAGCACTTCACCCAACCGCCGCCGCGCTACACCGAAGCGAGCCTGGTCAAGGCGCTGGAAGAGTTCGGCATCGGCCGGCCGTCGACCTACGCCAGCATCGTCAAGACGCTGCAGGACCGCGAGTACGTGGTACTCGACAAGAAGCGCTTCACGCCGACCGGCATCGGCCGACTGGTGTGCGGCTTCCTGGTGCACTATGCCCGGCAGTACGTCGACTACGACTTCACCGCCAAGCTCGAAGCCGAACTCGATGGCATCAGCAAGGGCGAGGTCGATTGGATCCCGGTGATGGAGCGCTTCTGGAGCGGTTTCCACGGCACCGTCGAGGGCCTGGCCGATGTGCTGCCCGGCATCCCGCTGGCCGAGCCCTGCCCCAAGTGCGGCAAGGCGGTGCATCTGCGCGCCTCGAGCCGTGGCCTGTTCTGCGGCTGCACCGGCTACCCCGATTGTGACTACACCAAGCCCTGGGGCCGCGACGAGAACGAACCGGCCAACCGGGCGCTCGGCGAAGACCCCGACAGCGGCCTGCAGGTCTATCTGTGCAAGGGCCCCTACGGCCACTACGTGCAGCTTGGTGAGACGCCGGCTCCGCCGCCCAAGGACCCGAAGGGCAAGGACAAGGTGGAGAAGGGCAACCGCGCCGAGGTCCCCAAGCCCAAGCGCGCCAGCTGGCCCAAGGAGAAGCCGGTCGACGAGGCGACGCTTGATGAGGCGGTCTACCTGCTATCGCTGCCGCGCGTCATCGGTCTGCATCCTGATGGCAAGCCGATCGAGCTTGGCTCCGGCAAGTTCGGGCCGTACGTTAAGCACAACGGCATCTTCAAGTCGCTGGCCAAGACCGACAGCATCTTCGGCATCGAATTGGCGCGCGCACTGGAACTGCTGGCCACCGAGAAGGGCGGCGCAGTGGGCAAGATTCTCGGCATGCACCCCAAGGACGGCCGGCCGATCACCAGCGGCGCCGGCAAGTTCGGCCCATATGTGAAGTGGGGCGATGTGTACGCCTCGATCCCCAAGGATGAGGACCCGGAAGCGGTCGATCTGGATATGGCAATCGACCTGATCGCCGCCAAGGTCGCCAAGCAGCTCGGTGACAAGACCGGCGGGATCGTTGTCGATCCGGCCAAGATGCCGGCGGGCAAGGGTCGCCCGCGTCCGGCAAGACAGGCGCCGATGGAGGCTGATGGCAACCGCGTCGACGGCCCGCGCATGGTGCGTGCCGGCGGCGGCGGTCATGGGGGGGGTGGTGGCGGCAGTGGCGGCGGTGGTCGCGGCCGGGGACGCGGCGGTCCGCGTACCGGACAAGGTGGCGGACCACGCGGCGGTGGCCCGCGCAAGGTGGGCGACGCATGAGCGCGGTCGCCACCGAGCGCATCTTCAGCTTCGAGTTCTTCCCGCCCAAGACACCGGAGGGCATGCAAAAGCTGCAGGAGACCCGTAATCAGCTCGCCCAGCTCAAGCCCAAGTTCTTCTCGGTGACCTACGGCGCCGGTGGCTCCACCCAAGAGCGCACGCTCGAGGCCGCCATCGACATCCAGGACCACGGTTGCGAAGCGGCACCGCACTTGTCGTGCATCGGCTCGACGCGCGAGAACATTCGCGCCCTGCTGCAGACCTACAAGGAACGCGGTATCCGCCACACGGTGGCGGTGCGCGGTGACCTGCCCTCGGGCACTATGGACTTCGGCCATTTCCGCTTTGCCTCGGAGCTGGTCGAGTTCATCCGCGCCGAGACCGGCGACTGGTTCGAGATCGAGATCGCTGCCTACCCGGAAGTACATCCGCAGGCGCGGAGCGCACGCGATGACCTGATGGCGTTCAAGCGCAAGGTCCAGGCCGGCGCCAACTCGGCAATCACCCAGTACTTTTACAACGCCGACGCCTACTTCCAGTTCGTCGAAGACTGCCAGCGCGAGGGTATCGACATCCCGATCGTCCCGGGCATCATGCCGATCAGCAATTTCAGCCAGTTGGTGCGCTTCTCCGACGCTTGCGGCGCCGACATCCCGCGCTGGCTCCGAATGAAGATGCAAAGCTTCGGCGACGACTCGGCGTCGATCCGCGCGCTCGGCCTCGATGTGGTGACCAACCTCTGCGACCGCCTGCTGGCCGGCGGCGCGCCGGGTCTGCACTTCTTCACGATGAACCGCGCCGGCCCGACCAGCACGGTCTGGCAGCGGCTAGGACTGTAGCCACGACATCACACTGGCGGCCCCCGTCGGGTGTCCTTTTCGAAGCGACTTTTGAGCGCAGCGAACAGGAGCGAGAAGAAGGACACCCGAGGTAGTGGGCCGCCCACAAAGGTTTTACGCGGCAGCTAAACCGGCTCCGCCCAGAGGTCGTGGATGTCGGCATCGGTGATGCGCACGTCGAGCCAGTCGCCCACGGCCACATCATCAGCGCCCTCGACGTAGACCACGCCGTCGATCTCCGGCGCATCGGCGCTGGAGCGCGCCAGCACGGTGTCCTCCTCGCCGACCTCGTCGACCAGCACCCGCATCTCGCGGCCGACTTTGGCGATCAGCCGGTTAGCCGAGATGTTCTCTTGCAAGTGCATAAAGCGCTCGCGACGCTGCTCGGCCACCTCGGGATCGACCGCGCCGGGCAGTTCATTGGCGGTGGCCCCCTCGACCGGTGAGTAGGTGAAGCAGCCGACGCGGTCGAGCTGGGCCGCCTCCAGCCATTGCATCAGCTCCTCGAAGTCGGCCTCGGTCTCACCCGGGAATCCGACGATGAAGGTCGAGCGCAAGGTCAGGTCGGGCACCCTCTCGCGCCAGCGCTCGATGCGGCGCAGCGTATTCTCCGCTGCGGCGGGGCGTCGCATGGCCTTGAGCACGCTCTGGCTGGCGTGCTGGAAGGGGATGTCGAGGTAGGGCAACAGCTTGCCCTCGGCCATCAGCTCGACCAGCTCGTCCACATGCGGGTATGGATAGACGTAGTGCATGCGCACCCACGCACCCAGCGTGGAGAGTTCACGCGCCAGCTCGGTGATGCGCGTCTTGACCGGCCGGCCACCCCAGAAGTCGGTGCGGTACTTGCGGTCCACACCATAAGCCGAGGTGTCCTGGCTGATCACCAGCAGTTCTTTGACGCCGCTCTCGACCAGCTTCTCTGCTTCGCGCAACACCTCGCCAACCGGCCGGCTGTCGAGGCCGCCGCGCATCGACGGGATGATGCAGAAGGAGCACTTATGGTCGCAGCCCTCACTGATCTTGAGGTAGGCGTAGTGCTTGGGCGTGAGCTTGATACCCGCCGGCGGGATGAGGTCGGTGAAGGGATCGTGCGGCTTGGGCAGGTGCGCGTGCACCGCACCCATCACCTCATCCAGTGCGTGTGGCCCGGTGACCGCCAAAACCGCTGGATGGGCGTCGAGGATGACGTCGCGCTTGGCACCCAGGCATCCGGTGACAATGACCTTGCCGTTCTCGGCCAGCGCCTCGCCGATGGCATCGAGCGACTCCTCCACCGCCGAATCGATGAAGCCGCAGGTGTTGACCACCACCAGGTCGGCGCCGTCGTAGTCGGCTGAGATCTCGTAGCCTTCGGCGCGGAGCTGGGTGAGGATGCGCTCAGAATCGACCAGCGCCTTGGGGCAGCCGAGCGAGACAAAGCCGACGCGCGGCACCGCCGTCGATGGATCCGCCACGCGCTATTTTTCCGACTTGGAGTCGGCGGGCTTGCCGGGGAAGGGCGGGAACGGAAAACCCTGCAGCATATTGCGCGTCTGGCTCTCGAACTGCCCTTGCATGTCGGCAAACAGCTTGGCGCTCTGCTCGAGGTAGTTCCCAACCATGCCCTGCAGCGCCGGCGCCTGCATGGCGAGCAGTTGCTGCCACATCTCGGCGCTCATCTTGGCGGTATCGCCCAATTCGGCCTGCTGGTTCTTCAGTTTGGATTGCAGATCGATAAAGGTCTGCAGGTTGCGCTCGAGGTAGGTGCCGAGGAAGCCCTGCATGGTGTGGCCATAGAACCGGATGATCTGTTCGAGCACTTGGCTGGAAAGGATCGGCTGGCCGCCACCCTCTTCTTCAAGAATGATCTGCAGAAGGATAGTGCGGGTAAGGTCCTCGCCCGACTTGGCGTCGACCACCTGAAAGGCCGCCTGGTCCATGACCAGTGTCTTGACGTCGCCGAGCGTGATGTAGGCGCTCGACTGCGTGTCATAGAGCCGGCGGTTCGGGTACTTCTTGATGAGTCTGGGCGGCATTGTCGTCATACCGGTCTCGCTGCGCTGCGACACGCTGTGTAAGTCACTAATTTGCAAATTTTAATCCCTAAGCCGGTGGCACTACGCACTGCATTGCAAAAAAGTTGTTGACAGCCTTCTCGGACCCTCGATACGATTATTGTGCATTGCAACAATATGCCTTTGTAGCCGACCCTCTAAATCCCCTAAGGAGTCTGAAAATGCTGAACATCAACACCCAATTCGCAGATGCACAAAAGTCCGCCGCCGAACAAGGCGCTCGTCTGGCCCACATCTCGCTGGCCAACACCCAGAAGCTGGTCGATCTGCAGATGAAGCTTGCCGAAGCGACCGTTGCCGACTTCACCGAAGCCGCCAAGACCGTCGCCGCCGCCAAGGACCTGAACGACCTGATGAACCTGCGCAGCAAGTGGGCTGAGACCTCGATCGAGAAGTCGGTCAACTACGGCAAGGCTGTCTACGAGACCACTACCAAGGCCCAAGCCGAAGTCAACCAGTTCATGCAAGACAGCTTCGCCAAGCTCAACAGCGACCTGACCACGGCTGTCGAGACCGCCACCAAGTCGGCCCCGAACGGCACCGACGCCCTCCTGTCGGCCGTCAAGTCGACCGTTGCTGCCACCTCGGCCGCCGTTGACAACATGACCAAGGCTGCCAAGCAAGTCGCCGAAATGACCGAATCGACCGTCAAGGCCGCTGCCACCGCGACCGCCGACGCTGTCAAGGCTGCCCCGGCCAAGCGCGCTGCTGCAGCCGCCTGATCGACAAACGCCGAATAGAGACCCCCTTGGCCGCCACCCGGCGGCCAACGTCCCCTCGTGGGGCTTGTCACCGCGCCGATTGGCGCGGTTTTTTTTCGCCCCGCGCTAGACTAGGGCCATGCCGAATACATCTCGCAAAACCGCCATCGTCACCGGCGCCGGCAGCGGCATCGGCCGCGGCGTTGCACAAGGCCTGCTGAGCGATGGCTGGCAGGTCGGACTGATCGGCCGGCGCGAATCGACACTCGCCGAGACCGCTAACGGGCATCAGGATGCGCTCGTGCTGCCCTGCGACACCGGCCAGCCCGAAGCAGTACAGCAGGCGTTCGACCGCTTCGTCGAGCGCTTCGGCCGGCTCGACCTGCTGTTCAACAACGCCGGCACCGGCACGCCGCAAGTTCCGCTGGAGACGCTCGACCCGGCAGTCTGGCTAGGCTGCGTCAACGTCAACCTAAACGGCACCTTCTTCTGCACGCAGAACGCCTTCCGCATCATGAAGGCGCAGGACCCGAAGGGTGGACGCATCATCAACAATGGTTCGATCTCGGCAACCACGCCGCGCCCCAACAATTCGCCCTATACCGCCACCAAGCACGCCATCACCGGGCTGACCAAAGCCTGCGCGCTCGACGGCCGCGCGCACAACATCGCGGTCGGGCAGATCGACATCGGCAACGCCGACACCGAGATGGCCCGTCCGATGGCCAACGGCATCCTTCAGCCGCACGGGGGCATCATGATCGAGCCGCGCATCGATGTGGCCCACGTGGTGGACGCGGTGCGCTACATGGCGGGGCTGCCACTGAGCAGCAATGTGCTGTTCCTGACCGTCATGGCGACGGCTCAGCCTTTCGTCGGGCGCGGCTAGGGCAGGCCAAGCCACTGGCCTCTTAAGGAGAGGCTAAGACTCACCCGGCAAAGTGCCTCCCACGCAAAGGAGGTCCGCATGCCACACACAGTGAACGTATTGCTCCCCGCCCTGGAGGAGATGACGCGGTCGGCTACGCAATGCGCCGATCAGGTCAGCGAAGGCAGTGTCATGGTGATGGACGCCGAACACCCCTGCCGACCCAGAGCCGAGGCGCTGATCCGGGACGTCTACAAGGCGCGTTACGCCGCCGACATCCGCAGTTGGATGCCGTTCCTGGCCGCCCGCCGCGTCCATCAGGGCATGCAGGCAGCGGCCGGCTTCCGCCCGGCAACGGAGCGGCTATACCTTGAGCACTATCTCGACCGACCCGTCGATGAGGCGATCGCCAGCCACATCGGGCGCATACCGCGACGCGGATCCATCGTCGAGGTCGGGCACCTGGCCTCGCATCGGGGTGGCGCCGGTGCACTGCTGCTGCTCGACCTCGCTGACCATCTTCACCGCAACGGCTTCGACTGGCTGGTCAATACCGCCACTGCCGACACCCGCCGGCTGATCCTCGGCCTTCGGGCAGCGCCGCTGGCGCTGGCTGCCGCCGACCCGACACGGTTGCCGGATGCGGGCGCGGCCTGGGGCAGCTACTACGCACACGAGCCGGTGGTGCTGGCCATACACCTGCCGACAGCACTCGGCCGCCGCAAGCGGAACCGCCCATCGCTCGCATGATGTCTGCTCACCGCACATGGTTGCCTCGCGGCGGTGCCATTGCATTGGACGATGGCGAGTGGCGGGTCAGCTTCGATCAGCTGCATGCGCGCATCGATGCGACAGCCGAAGCGCTGCGCGCCACTCGCCTCGCCCGCATCGCGAGCCTCGCCGACAACGGCATCGACTGGGTGGTCGCCGACCTCGCCATGCTCGCGGCAGGCATCGTGCACGTGCCGCTACCGGGATTCTTTACCCCGGCGCAAGTGGCTGCGGCGTGCGCCGCGGCCGGCGTTGAGGGCTTGCTGCTCGACCCGGTATCGCCATTGCGGGCGCTCTTCTCCGCGACAAAAGCTCACGGCCTGGCAACCCGGCCCGCTGACGCATCGCCGATCGCCGGCCTGCAGCAGCTGAAACTCCAAGGCGTCGTGGCGGCCACCCGCCCGAAACTGCCAGTAGGCACGGTCAAGATCACCTTCACCTCCGGCAGCACCGGCACGCCCAAAGGCGTGTGCCTCGGCCTCGAGGGGTTGCTGCGGGTCGTCGGCGGAGTCCACAAGGCGATGCGGCCGCTAAGCATCCGGCATCACCTCTGCGCGCTGCCGCTGGCAGTGCTGCTGGAGAACGTAGCCGGCGCCATGGTGGCTTTGACCAAAGGCGCGACCGTACACCTGCGCCCGCTGGCGGCGTTGGGTTGGCGCGGCGCTGCCGGCTTCGAAGCCGCGCGGCTGAACCAGCAGGCACATGACACCGGCACAGAGAGCCTGATCCTGATGCCGCAGATGCTGCGCGCCTGGACCGCGCACCTCGCACAGAGCCATGACACGCCGGACACCCTGCGGTTCGTCGCGGTCGGCGGCGCAGCGGTCGGCGCGCAGACCATCCTCGCCGCGCGAGCTGCCGGACTGCCCGCCTTCGAGGGCTACGGCCTGTCAGAAGGCGGTTCAGTGCAGACACTCAACCTGCCAGGCGCTGATCGCCCAGGCAGCGCCGGCCGCCCCCTGCCCCACGCGCAAATTCACGCCGACCAACATGGGCAGTTGCATGCCGGCGGCAGCCTGATGCTCGGCTACATCGGTGAGCCGGACATCGCTGACGCCACCCTCGCCACCGGCGACGTTGGCGAGGTGGATGCCGACGGCTTTGTCTGGGTCCGCGGCCGGCGCGACAACCTGATCATCACCGGCCTCGGCCGCAACGTGTCGCCGGAATGGCTCGAGTCGCTGCTGCGCGAATCGGCAAGCGTGAGCGAGGTCGTCGTTCTGCCCGACCAGCACGGGGGCCTTCGCGCCGTGATCTGGCCGGCCGCCAACGCCGCTGATGCCGCGGTCGATGCCGCGGTCGCCAAGACCAATCAGCAGTTGCCCGACTACGCGCGATTGCAGGGCTGGATCCGCGCCTGCCGACCACTTGATGCCGCAAGCGGACTCGCCACGCCGAGCGGCAAGGCCTTGCGCGCGGCCATCGCCGCCGCCCACACCCAACCGGAAACCCTTCACGAGACCCCCGCATGAGGCAAGACGAATGACGCCATACCAGACGCTGGTCGCCGCAACCACTCACGATCGCGAGAGCCTGACCCGCATCCCGCTGGTCATCGACGCCCTCGAAGGGCGCATGGACCGTGACCGCTACCTGCGCTTTCTCAGCCAAGCTTATTACCATGTGCGGCAGACAGTGCCGCTGCTGACCGCCTGCCGCGACCACCTGCCAGCTCATCTGGCGTGGATGCGACCGGCCTTCGAGGAGTACATCGCCGAAGAGCAGGGTCACGAGGCCTGGATCCTCGACGACATCCGCGCCGCCGGCGGCGATGCCGACGCAGTGCGCGACGGCGGCCCCGGCCATGCCGCCGAAGTGATGGTGGCCTACGCCTGGGACCAGATCCAGCGCGGCAATCCGGTGGGCTTCCTCGGCATGGTCTACGTGCTCGAGGGCACCAGCGTGGCCCTGGCACTGCGTGCTGCGGACCAGATCCAGCGCGTCACCGGACTGCCGGACAGCGCCTTTACCTACTTGCGCAGCCACGGTGCACTCGACGTCGAACACACCGACCACTTCGCCACGCTGGTCGACGGGCTCGACCATGAGGCAGACATCACCGCAATGGTGCACGCCGCCAAGCGCTTCTTCCGGCTGTATGGCGATATGTTCCGCGACATCCGCCCCGAACCGGCGGAGGCCGCATGAAGCCGGCCGAAGCGCGCATCGTCATCGTCGGGGCGGCCGGCGCCATCGGCCGCTGCTGCGTGGCTGCATTGGCCGCGCGCGGCGCGCGCCTGCTGCTGGTCGATCGCCCGGGCAGCGGCGTCGATGGCCTCGCCGCGCAGACACCCGGCGCCAGTGCCATAGCTGCCGACGCCGGCAGTGCCGACGGCCGCACTGCCATCGTCGCGGCAGCGCGCACGCTGAACGCCAACGCGCTGCTCTACGCTGCTGGCGTCCCCGTCTTCGGGCCGCTCGAGGCGCTTGACGAGGTGGCATTTGAGACCTCGCTGCGGGTCAATCTCATGGGCCCCCTGCTGCTGACGCGCGCCCTGCTGCCGCTGCTCGCCGGTCAAGCGGAGGCGCATGTCATCTGGCTCGGATCGACACTCGGCCGCATCGGCATCCCCGGCTTCGCCGCTTACAGCGCCGGCAAATTCGGCCTGCGCGGTGCGGCCGAGGCACTGCGCAGGGAGTGGGGCGAGGGCCCGGTGCGCATCCATCACATCGCGCCGCGGGCGGTCCGCACCGCCTTCAACGCCGGCCCGGTAGAGGCCTACAACCAGGCTACAGGCACCGCAAGTGACCCGCCCGAGGTGGTCGCTGACGCCGTCTGTTCGGCACTCGGCGAGCCCTCGGGCGAGCGCTTCCTCGGCTCTCCGGAACGCTTCGCCGCACCCCTCAACGGCCTTGCCCCCGGTCTGCTCGACGGGGCCTTCGCCAAGCACCGCCAGGTATTGCATCGGCTCTGGAGCCGCACCACTGGCAGTGCATCAGTCAACCCTTAACGGAAAGGAAATCCATCATGAACGCACCCATCCGCAATCGTTTTGCCGCCCTGCTGCTGGCGTTCACCGCAGCCTCGCTCGGCGCCCTGCCGGACCAGACCCGCGCCGAGGACATCGACCCGGCTGTGGCCGAGATCCAGCACCGTTGGGAAGTCATCCAGTACCAGACGCCAGCAAAGGAGAAACGCGCCAGCTTCGAGGCGCTCGCCGAGCAGGCCACCACACTGGCCACGACCAAGCCCGACCGCCCGGACGCACTCATCTGGGAAGGCATCGTGCTGAGTTCGCTGGCCGGTGAGAAGCAGGGGCTCGACAAGCTCTCGGCGCTGGGCTTGATCAAGCGCGCCCGCGAGCGCTACGAGAACGCCATCCGCATCGACGCTGCTGCGCTGAACGGCTCGGCGCTCAACAGCCTCGGTGTGCTCTATGCCAAGGCGCCCGGCTGGCCGCTGAGCTTTGGCGACAAGGTCAAGGCCGAGGAGAACTTCCAAGCGGCGCTGCAACGCAACCCTGCCGGCATCGACCCGAACTATTTCTACGGCGAATTCCTGCTCGACCAGGGCAAGGCAGCGCTGGCCATCGAGCACCTCGAACGAGCGCTCAAGGCACCGCCGCGTCCCGGCCGTCAGATCGCCGACGAAGGGCGTCGCAAGGAAGTCATGGCGCTGCTGGAAAAGGCCCGCGCCAAGATTAAGTAGACGCCGCCCCGGGCTGCGGCTGCCGGCGCAGGCTCACCGTGAGCCCACCACCGGGGGTCATGGCATATGTCACCGCAAGCCCGTGCACACGGGCGATCTCGGTGACGATCGCCAATCCGAGCCCGGTGCCTCCGGTGTGGTCGCCGGCCACCCGGTAGAAACGCTCACCGAGGCGAGCCATCGCCTCCTCTGACACGCCCATGCCGTGGTCGACGACGGCCAGGCCATCGGTCCCGACGACGATCCGGATCTCGGCACCTTCAGGCGAATAGCGGATAGCGTTATCCAAGAGGTTGCGCAGCAGCATCTGCATCTGGTCGGCATCGCCGTGCAGTGGCCAAGCAGCGCCGGGCCCGGCCTCCGGCCAGTCGCAACCGATCTCGACCCCGGCCGCCTCCGCATGCGCGAGGCAGTCGCTCACCACCAGCGCGATCGATGCCTGCCAGTCGATCACCGCCGGTGCGGCCGACGCCACCCGATCCTCGGCGCGCGCCAGATCGAGCAGCTGCCCGGTGAGACGCGCGACCCGGGCGATGCTGTCGCCGAGCGACTGCACATCGGCACTCGAGACCGCCGGCTTGGCCCGCACGGCGTCCCACTGCAGGCGCAACGTCGCGATGGGCGTCCGCAGTTCATGCGCCGCACAATCGGTGAAGCGCTTCTCGCGCTGCCGCAAGTCGGCGATCCGCTGCAGCAGTGCGTTGCCGGCGGACATCATCGGCATCAGCTCAGCCGGCAAGTCATCGCTGCCCAGCGGCCGCAGGTCATCGGGACGCCGCGCCACCATCTCCGCGGTGATGGCACGGATCGGCTGCAGCGCGCGGCGGATCACCGATGCATTGGCCAATAGCAGCAGCGGCAGTGCCAGCAACCAAGGGATCAGTGGCGTCAAGCTGGCATCCAGCATCAGCTCGTCGCGCTCGCCCAGCCGCTGGCCGACGGTGACATGCCAGCCGCTCGACTCGTCGTGTTGGGTGTAGAGCCGCCACGGCTCGCCACCAAACTCGGCCTCATAGAACCCGGTGCGGTGGGGTGTCTGTGGGAAGAGGCGACCCTCACGGTCAGCCAGACGCAAGCGCCCGACGCCATCCCAGATCGCGACCATCTGGTCCTCGAGTTGGGCGTGGCCCAGCTCGCTGATCGGCGGGAAGGGAAGTATCGGCGGCAGCTCGCCCGGCGCCTTGTCGAATGGGAGTGACGACATCAGCAGCCGCGCCATGGTCACCTGGCGCGTGTCGAACAGTTCATCGACCTCGCCGTGCGCGAGATACACACTTACACCACCCGAAACCAACCAGATCACCGGCAGACCGATCAGCAGCACGCGCCGCAGGCGGCTCTCGATGCCGTCCGGACGTTTAGCCATCAGCTCAAAGCCTCTGCGGCACCGATCGCATAACCGACACCACGCAGGGTGCGCACCACCGCCGGGTCGATCTTGCGCCGAAGCTGGTGGACGTACACCTCCACAGTATTGCTGCCGACCTCGCTGGACCAGTCGTAGAGGCTCTCCTCGATACGCGAGCGCGACAATACCTGTCCGGGATGGCTCAGCAGGAGCTGCAGCAGGTTGAATTCGCGCGCGGTGAGGTCGACCGCCGCCCCGCGCCAGGTGACCTGCCGGGCGACCGGGTCAAGGGCCAAGGCACCGTGGTGCCAGACTGGTTGCGGGCGACCGCGGGCGCGTCGCACCACCGCGCGCAGCCGCGCGAGCAGTTCGGGCAGCGCGACCGGCTTGAGGATGTAGTCATCGGCCCCGGCATCGAGACCGGCCAAGCGGTCATCGAGCGCATCGCGGGCGGTCAGCATGAGCACCGGGATGTCCGCGGAGCGCGCGCGCAAGTCGCGCAGCAGCTCGACACCGTCACCGTCGGGCAAGCCGCGGTCAAGCACCACAGCGTCAAAGACGGTGCCGCTCAGCGCCGCACGCGCCTCGCGCAGCGTGGCGAAGCGGTCGATGGCGAAATTCTCCCCGCGGAGTCCCTCGACCAGGGCTCCGGCGAGGGCATCGTCATCCTCGACCAGCAGCAGGCGCAATCGCAGCGAACACCTTGAAAGGCAAGCCGCTAGGGTAACTCACAGCACCGCAGCAAGCCGCGTGCTGCCCAGCGTGCTCAGCAGGCGAGGTCGCAGTCGCGGTCCTCAGGTGCCAGCTTGGCTAACATCGCCTCCGACTCCTTGCCGCGCCCGGCCTTGGCCAGCGCGCCGCCCAGCGCCCGGATGACGTTGGCATCCGCCGAGGCCAAAGCCAATGCTTTTTGCAGGCTGGCGATCGCATCCTCGATCTTGCCGCCGCGCAGCAGGGCCTGCCCGTGGCTCAGCCAGGCATCGAAGTTGTCGGGCTCGGACACTGTCCAAGCCGTGGTATGGAGCAGCGCGCCCTTCCAGTCGCCCGCCTCGGCGAACCGCTGCATCTTTAGGAAAGCGGGCTGATCCGCGACTGCAAGCTCCCAGACGGCGAGCCCCGTGAGCGGCCCGAGTGGCTCGGCCGGCAACTTGCGGAGCTGCTCGATCCAGTCGGCGGGCATGGCGTAGTAGTAGCCGGAGTGCCCGGCCGAAAGAAAAGTGGTGATGCCGACCAAGGCGCCTTCGCGATCGAAAAGCCCACCGCCGCTGGCGCCGAGCCCGAAACCGGCCGAGGTCTCGATAACGCGGCTGCCCAGGTAAGGATGCAGGGAACTGACACGGCCTTCGGTGAAGAAGGCCTCGATGCCACCTGGGTAGCCGTAAAAGAACACACTCTCGCCAGTTGGCAGATCAGCGGTGCGGCGTACCGGCGCGGGCACAAAGGGCATCTCGTCCGTAGTGAGCAAGCACAGGTCGCGGTGCAAGTCGGCTCGTTGCGAGTAGACGTTGTAGCGCAGCGAACCCTTGAGAGCGACCACTTGCTCACTGTTACGCGTGACGTGGCAATTGGTCAGAACCTCGTTGCGACTGACCACCACGCCGCTACCAGAGAACGTGCGGTTGCCGGGTGCGCTCGCCGAGATCTTGAGCACCGAGGTCGACAAGCGGGTGATGAAACCGGCATCGAAATCAGCCGCGCCGGCAGCGCTTGAGAGCGCCGTGGCAAGCACAACGGCAGCGAGGGTCAAGGCCTTGGCGCGCATCTTGATTACACCTTTATTTGCGAGAGTTCATAGGCAAACAGGCGGGGCGAAAGTTCAGCCGCAGCCACAGCCCTGCATGCTGCGCCGCAGCGTTCTTGCGTTGCATTCCAGCCCTCACGCACGACAAACCCATCGCACGCTTTGCTCCGGGTTGACACGCCATTTGTTGCGGTGCGGCAAAGTGCGCTACACTAGGTTTGTCGACTGATTCCTCCTCCTTCAGCGACTTTTGGGCCCCTAGCGGGCCCTTTTTTTAAGCGAGTCGCAACCGGATGCGCCTCGCGGCGCGGTCGCCCTATACTCTTGGGCTCGCGAATCGACATCCGGAGCCCCGATGACCCGCACCGTCCATTGCGTCAAACTTGGCCGCGAGGCTGAGGGTCTTGACCTGCCGCCCTATCCCGGCGCGCTCGGCCAGCGCATCTTCGACAACGTCTCCAAGGAAGCTTGGCAGGCTTGGCTTAAGCACCAGACCATGCTGGTGAATGAAAACCGCTTGAGCCTCGCCGACCCGCGAGCGAGAAAGTATCTCGCCGAGCAGATGGAGAACCACTTCTTTGGCAGCGGCGCGGATGCTGTCGAAGGCTTTGTCCCGCCGGCGGCTTGACACGGGCCGCGGTCGGCCCATTCGATGCGAAACAACCCCACCCAAGCCACAGAGCACCCGTCGCAGAGCTCGCATCATGCGGGCCCCCACTACGACCACAGCCATTTCCTCAATCGCGAGCTTGGCTTGTTGGCTTTCAACCGGCGCGTGCAGGAGAAGGCCGAGAATCCCGAGACGCCGCTGCTCGAACGGCTGCGCTATCTCTGCATCACCACCAGCAACCTCGATGAGTTCTTCGAGGTTCGCATCGGATCGCTGAAGAACCAGCTCGAAGAGCGCAAATCGAATCCCGGCCCTGA
Source organism: Betaproteobacteria bacterium (assembly GCA_009923755.1). GTDB lineage: Bacteria > Pseudomonadota > Gammaproteobacteria > Burkholderiales > UBA3065 > UBA3065. Next base: position 28,354 of record RFSW01000011.1, read on the forward strand.
CGGCATGACCCCGCAGCAGACCCTCGAGCGCGTCGCGCGCGAGGCGCACGAGCTGGTCGACCGCCAGTACCGCCTGTTCAACTCGGCACTGATCCCGGCCCTGGCCGCCGAAGACATCGTCTTCTTGCGACGGTCTTTGTGGAACGAGGCGCAGCGGGTGTGGGTTCGCGACTTCTTTGAGCGCGAGGTGATGCCCCTGCTCACCCCCATCGTGCTCGATCCGGCGCACCCCTTCCCGCGACTGCTTAACAAGAGCCTCAACTTCGCCGTGACGCTGCACGGCACCGACGCCTTCGGCCGCAAACCGACGTTGGCGATCGTCCAGGCACCACGCGTGCTGCCGCGGGTGATCCGCGTGCCCGACACCGTCAGCGGCCACCGGGACGGCCTCGTGTTCTTGTCGTCGGTGATCCACGCCCACGTCGCTGACCTTTTCCCTGCCATGGAGATCGACGGCTGCTTCCAGTTCCGCGTGACACGAAACGCCGAGCTGCAGTTCGAGGAGGATGAGGTCGCCAACCTGCGCACCGCACTGCAAGGGGGGCTCCCGCAGCGACGCTTCGCCGACGCCGTTCGCCTTGAGGTGGTCGATTCCTGCCCGACCGAGATCAGCGACTTCCTCCTGCAGCAGTTCGGCCTTGGGCGTAGTGATCTTTATCAAGTCGATGGCCCGGTCAACCTGGTGCGCCTGATGCAGGTTCCCGACATGGTGGATCGGCCAGACCTCAAATTCCCGCCCTTCACCCCTGGCACGCCCAAGTTGCTGCACAAGCACCATGACCTGTTCGCGGTGATTCGCCAGCAGGATGTGCTGCTCCACCACCCCTTCCAGAGCTTCCAGCCGGTCATCGACTTTATCAAGCAGGCCTCGACCGACCCTGACGTGGTGGCGATCAAGCAGACCGTCTATCGCACCGGCCACGACTCAGCGCTGATGGAAGCCCTGCTCGCCGCCGCCCAGCGCGGCAAGGAAGTCACCGTCGTGGTGGAGCTGATGGCGCGCTTCGACGAGGAGACCAACATCAACTGGGCACAGCGCTTCGAAGATGCCGGGGCGCACGTGGTCTACGGCGTGTTCGGTTTCAAGACGCACGCCAAGATGGCACTGGTGATCCGCCGCGAGAAGGGCGAACTGCGGCGCTATGCCCACCTTGGCACCGGCAACTACCACGCCCGCACCGCCAAGCTCTACACCGACTTCGGCCTCTTTACCTGTGATCCGGCGCTGACCCGTGACGTGACCGGCATCTTTAGCCAGCTGACCGGCACCGGCCGGCCGGTGGCCAATCAACTCATCTGGCAGGCACCGTTCGACCTGCACGGCAACATCCTGCGTGCCATCGAACGCGAAGCCCAGCATGCCCGCGAAGGCCGGCCGGCGCACATCATCGCCAAAATGAACGCCCTGCTGGAGCCCGAGGCGATCGAGGCGCTTTACCGCGCCAGCCAGGCAGGCGTACGCATCGACCTCATCGTGCGCGGCGTGTGCGCCTTGCGCCCGGGCG
>RFSW01000101.1 GCA_009923755.1 Betaproteobacteria bacterium
GGTCGATGCCGGTGTCATCGCGCAAGCCGCCGAGCCATTCAGCTTGCAGGCCGAGGCCCCGTGCACACCACGAATTGACCGTGTCGTCGTAATCCCATGGCAGCAGCGGGTAGAGAATGCCGGCGCCCGCCCAACTCGAGCCGCGCCCGGGCGTATGCGCCTCGAAGACGCGCACCACCTCGCCGCGCCGATGCAGCGCCAGCGCGGTCGACAAGCCGATCACTCCGGCGCCGAGGATGGCGATACGGCTCATCCGCGATCGGTCATCCGGACGATGACCGGCGCAAGCACTCCGCGCACACTCGGCAGCAGATCGGGAGCGGGATACCACGGAGGGGGGAGAGACATGCGGAGGACCGGGCAGAGCGCCTCGTGCAAGGCGCAGCAGAAACAGAGAAAAGGCTTCACGCTGACAGAACTTTTGGCCGGGCTGAGTATAGCCACCCTCCTGCTGGCGCTCGCGCTGCCGCGCTGGCAGGGCTGGCTCGCTGAGCAGCGGGTGGAGGCCGCCAGCAGCCGCCTGCTCAGCGGACTTGCCCAGGCTCGAGCTGCGGCCATCCGGAGCGGCGCACCGGTCCGCCTTTGCGCGGCGTCGGCCGAGGGCAGCTGCAGCACCCAACGCCAATGGGGCTTCGGCTGGCTGAGTCAGCGCAATGGTAGCGGGTCCTGGCAGACGGTCCATCGACACGCCCGGCCGCCAGCCGGCGTCCGCGTCGAAGCTCTGGCGACTGGCTTGCAAGAGGGCGTGCTGTTCGAGAGTCGCGGCTTCGCCGTGCGCCAGTCCGGGGGCTTCGCCAGCGGCAGCTGGGTGATCTGCGCCGAGGGCGCGCGGGCGCGCAACATCACCTTGGCGCCCTCGGGCCGGGCGCGCTTGAGCACAGGTGCGTCGTGCTCGTGACTGCGGCCCGACCGCAAGCGCGGTTGCCACGGACTGGCGCGGCCACCCTCGAGACCTGCGTCGCCGCAGCCTTGCTCGGGGTCATCGCTTCGGCAAACCTGAGCGCGACCGCCTCGGCGCAGCGCGAGGCCACCCTGTCCACCCTGCGCCAGCATGCTCTCGCGCTGGCAGCCGAACGCCTCGACCTGCGGGCAGGTGGCCTGGCACCTGACGATCCCGTCTGGCAGACCCGCGTCGCCATGGCCCTGCCAGGCGGCGAGGGCGCGGTTTTCGGGGACGCTGATGGCATCCGTGTGCAAGTCCGCTGGCGCGCGCCGGGGCAGGATGAACCGCGTTGTCCGGGCAGCACCTGTGTCGAACTCAGGATGAGACCGTGAGGCGTTCCGCTGCATCCAGCGGCTTTCTGCTCGCCGACGCCTGTATCGCGCTGGCTATGGCCGGGGTCTTGGCCTTGTCGGCGGCCAGCGTAAATGCCCACCTCGGTGCCGCGCGGAGCGCCCTCGAACCCGCGCTGCAAGCCCGCAGCGCAGGCAGTGCGGCGATGAGTTGGCTCGGCGACCAGATCCGTCAGGCAGGCGCTGTCGTGCCGCCTGAGACGGTCGACGCCAAGCGCCCAGTGTCGGCACCACTGCGGCCCGCGCTGAGCGCCGAAGCGGCGGGTGGCGCGGGTGACCGGCTGATCATCCATCACGAGAGCCGCACCGATTGTCTCGGCAACACCCGGGTCAGCGGCCAGAGCTACGTGGATGCCACCCGCGAGCCGCGGGTGTTGACCCAGACCAACCACATCTACGTATCGCGCTCAGCCAGCGGTGGGCCCTCGTTGATGTGCGACCCGGACGGTCCGGGTAGTGCGAATGCCCAAGCCTTCTCAGCGCACATCGAGGCCCTCCGCCTGCGCTTTCGCCTGCGCGACAGCAACGACTGGTTCGAGACAGCCGCGGTCAAGCACTGGGAGGCGGTGCAGGCAGTCGAGGTGTGCCTGGTACTCAGCGGTGGTACGGCCGAGGGCTGCCCGTCTGCGGGCAGTAGCAGACTCTGGTCGCCGCGACTGCTGGTCGGTGTGTTCGCGCTTCGAAATGGCGGCTAAAAGAACCCCGGCAGAGGGTATGGCCCTGCCGTTGGTGATGATCCTTGGTATCGCCAGTCAACTCATCGTGGGGCAGTTGCTCGACGCCGCCCGATACGACATCGGTGGCTCGCCAGCGTTGGCTCAAGCCACACAGTCGCTGGCGGACGCGGAGCGCAGCCTGCAGCAGGCGGTCGGACGACTCGTCACGCCACTGGCATTTCCGGCCAATGGTTGCAGCGACGGTTTATGCGCCAACCGGCAGGCCCCCGCCAGTGAAAGCTATGATTGGCAAACGGGCAGTGCCCATGCAAATGGGCCCGGCTCTGCTGCGGCAGGCTACTGGATCGAAGCGCTGGGCGTGCTATCCGCAGGGCAAAGTGTCAATTGCCCGGGTGACACTGGCGGCTGTGAGTACGTCCGGGTCATCGCCTCGGCCGCCGCTGGCGAGACCCGTCGAACCCTCGACGCCTGCTACCGCATCCGGCGCACCGCCAGCTCGGCGCCATCGATCATGCGCATCAGCTGGCGACAGCTCCACCTGCCCTAGGCCCGCGCAGCCTGCTCGCTTCACTCCCGGAAGTTGTTGTACTGCAGTGGAAAATCCGTGACCTGCTTTTTCAACAGGGCAATGGTCTCCTGCAGGATGTCGCGCTTGGCACCGGTCACCCGCACCGCTTCGCCCTGGATGGCGGCGGTCACTTTGAGCTTGCTGTCTTTGATCTGCTTGACCACGCGCTTGGCGAGCTCGGTGTCGAGCCCGGTCTTGACGTTGATGGCCTGCTTGACCTTGTTGCCGCTGACCTTCTCGACGTCCTTGCGCTCGACGCAGCGCACGTCGATGTTGCGCTTGGCGAATTTGCCGACGAGGATGTCGTAGACCTGGTCGAGCTTGAACTCATCGTCGGCGAACACGGTGAGGGCGTACTCTGCCTGCTCGATCCGGGCGTCGGAGCCCTTGAAATCGAAGCGGCCAGTGATCTCCTTATTGGCCTGCTCTACGGCATTGCGCAACTCGACCTTGTCGACTTCGGAGACGACGTCAAACGAGGGCATGGCGGTCTCCTCAGCCAAAGTGGCAGACGTAGTGATAAGCGCCGCCTGCCGGCACCTCGATGTCGAAGCTCGAATCGCCGGGGACGCTAAACGACTGGCCGGCGCCGTAGGCGGTCCAGCCATTCTCGCCTTTGAGGCGCACGCGGCATTCACCGGCCACGCCCTCCATGATCTCTGGCGCGCCGGTATTGAAGGTGAGGGTGGCGGGCAGGATCACGCCGACGCTCTTGCGTGTGCCATCCGGCAAGTGGACGGTGTGACTGACACACTTGCCGTCGAAGTAGACGTTAGCCTTCTTGTCGACGCTGACATTGCTGAACTGGCTCATAAGGGTCTCCCGTGTTGCAGGCTGCGCTCGATAGGTGAAAAAGGCGCTCAATCGATGCCGAGCACCTTGGCGATGATGGGTTTGACGACCACGCCGAGCATGCCGAGGCCGAGCACGACGAACAGCACGGTCATGCCAAAGCGGCCGGCTTTTGAATGCCTACCGATCTTCCAGATGACGTAGCACATGTAGAGGATCAGGGCAGCGACCAGAACCTCGGTCAGCAGCGCCTCGAAATCCGCCAGTGGCATGCCGAACACGCGCTCCTGCATCACCGGCGGCTGCTCAACCATGAACCGGACCCTGGTTGCCTGTGAGGGCGATCACGTGCGCTTACGCCGTGCGTTCTCAGCGATGCGCATGCGCAGCGCATTGAGCTTGATGAAGCCGGCAGCGTCCTTCTGGTCGTAGGCGCCGGCGTCGTCTTCGAAGGTCGCGATGGTCGGGTCGAACAGGCTGTCACTCTTGGAGTCGCGGCTGACCACGATGACATTGCCCTTGTAGAGCTTGAGCCGCACCCAACCGTTGACGGTCTGCTGCGTGTGGTCGATCAGCGCCTGCAGCGCGCGCCGCTCCGGGCTCCACCAGTAGCCGGTGTAGATCAGGCTAGCGTAGCGCGGCATCAGGTCGTCTTTGAGGTGAGCGACTTCGCGGTCCAGCGTCACCGACTCGATGGCGCGATGTGCTCTCAAAAGGATCGTGCCCCCGGGCGTCTCGTAACAGCCACGCGACTTCATGCCGACGTAGCGGTTCTCCACCAGGTCCAGCCGCCCGATGCCGTGCTTGCCGCCGATCTGGTTGAGGGTGGCGAGCAGCTCGTGCGGCGCCATCTTCTTGCCGTTGATGGAGACCAGGTCGCCGTGCTCGAAAGCCAGATCGAGGTACTCGGCGGCATCCGGCGCTGCCTCCGGGCTCACCGTCCAGCGCCACATGCTCTCCTCGGCCTCTGCCGCCGGATCCTCGAGGTGACGACCCTCAAAACTGATATGCAGCAGATTGGCGTCCATCGAGTACGGGCTGCCGCCTTGCTTGTGCTTCATCTCGATCGGGATGCCGTGCTTCTCGGCGTAGGCCAACAATTTTTCGCGAGAGAGCAGGTCCCACTCGCGCCACGGCGCGATCACCTTGATGTTCGGCTCGAGCGCGTAATAGCCCAGCTCGAAGCGGACCTGATCATTGCCCTTGCCGGTTGCGCCGTGGCTCACCGCATCGGCGCCGGTGGTGCGCGCGATCTCAATCTGGCGCTTGGCGATCAGCGGGCGCGCGATCGAGGTGCCGAGCAGGTACTCGCCTTCGTAGATGGTGTTGGCGCGAAACATGGGGAAAACGAAGTCGCGGACGAACTCTTCGCGCAGGTCGTCGATGAAGATGTGCTCGGGTTTGATGCCGAACTTGAGCGCCTTGGCACGTGCCGGCTCGAGTTCCTCGCCCTGACCGAGGTCGGCGGTGAAGGTCACCACCTCGCACTGATAGGTGTCCTGCAGCCACTTGAGGATGACCGAGGTGTCGAGGCCGCCCGAGTAGGCGAGCACGGCTTTGTTCACTGCACTCATGAGATTTCGTCCGTAAAGTCTTGTCTTTGTTGTTCTAGGAACCCGACTGCGCACCACACCCTTGAACCGAATCTGCACTCAGACCGGTATGGAAGCGACGTGCCGTCGCGCAATCGGCGGCGATCTGCCGGGTCAGCGCCTCCAGCGACTCGAACTTGCGCTCGTCGCGGATGCGGTGCAGCAAGTCGACGCGAAGGTGCGCATTATAAAGGTCGCCCTGCCAATCCAAGAGGTGGGTCTCAAGCGTCAGCGGGGCATGCGCCTCGACGGTCGGCTTACGGCCAAGGTTGGCAACGCCGGCCAACGGCACATCCCCCGCACCATGCACGCGCACTGCGAACACCCCTGAGCATGGCGGCCGGTTGTGGCGAATCTCAACGTTGGCTGTGGGGAAACCGATGGTCCGGCCGCGCTGCGCGCCGCGGATGACTCGTCCGCTGATGCCGTACCAGCGCCCCAACAGTTCGCGGGCGCGGGACATGTCACCGGCGGCGAGCGCCTCGCGCACTGCCGTGCTGGAGGCCCGCACCGCGCCCTGCAATACCGTCGGCATCTGCGTGGAAACGAAGCCATAGCGCGCGCCGGCGGCCTGCAAATGGGCAAGGTCGCCGGCTCGCTTGGAGCCGTAACGAAAGTCGTCACCGATCAGCACCTGCCGGGCCTGCAAACCATCGACCAATACCCTCTCAACAAAGGCGTCGGCGCTCATCGCCGCAAGGCTTGCGTCGAACTCCATCACGTGTACCTGACCGATGCCCAGCCCGTCCAACAGCTCACATTTCTCGCGCAGGCTGGTCAGACGGGTGGGCGCCTGTTCAGGCGCAAAGAACTCACGCGGATGCGGCTCGAAAGTCAACACCGTGGTTCTTAGCGCCTCGGCTGCTGCGAGCGTACGCAGTTGCGTCAACAGCGCCTGATGGCCAAGGTGCAGGCCGTCAAAGTTACCGATGGTCACTGCCGATGGCGCGGCATGCTCAAATCTCAGGCCGTGGGTGACGATCATGTCCAGCCTCGCCCAAGACCTATCCACGCCTTCGGCGTCTGCAGAGTCGACAGCGCCCTCACCCAGCGCCCCCGAAGGTCTCGCCGATGAGGATCAACACCGGCGCTTGAACCGTCACCTGGCCTGCGGCCACCTCAGCCAGCGTCGAATGCACATACTCGGCGTCGGGCAGGGACACGTTGCGGGCGAGGATCACTGGCGTGGTGCCAGGCCGTCCGGCTCGTAGCAGCGCCTGGCCGATCTCGCCCACCGCAGCGCCACCCATGTACAC
>RFSW01000102.1 GCA_009923755.1 Betaproteobacteria bacterium
GTCCGGCACGTGCCGGACGCCCGCGTCGCTTTTTGGGCGGAGCGCTTTAGATTTTCCAACCCCGCAATCGCAAGCCTAGACGGCGAGCCTCCGTGAGGCATCGCCTGACCAACGAGGAGACTTCAAGTGGCTGGTCGTAATTTCCTGTTCGTTCCCGGTCCTTCCAATGTGCCTGACCGCGTTTTGCGCGCTCAAGTGGTGTCGATGGAAGACCACCGTTCACCCAAATTCCCCTCGCTTTGGGAACAGATCGCCCCGGGTCTGAAGAAGCTGTTCCGCACTACCACGGGCACCCCTTTTGTTTTCCCGTCGTCGGGCACCGGCTGCTGGGAAGCTGCCGTTACCAACACGCTGAGCCCGGGCGACAAGGTTCTTGCCTCGCGCTTCGGTCAGTTCAGCCACTTGTGGATCGACATGTGCACCCGCCTCGGTCTCGACGTTGAAGTGATCGACGTCGAGTGGGGCACCGGCGTGCCGGCCGACCAGTATGCCGAGCGCCTGAAGGCCGACACCGGCCACCAGATCAAGGCTGTGCTGGCATGCCACAACGAGACCGCTACCGGTGTGTCGTCTGACATCGCTGCAGTCCGCAAGGCCCTGAACGACGCCAAGCACCCGGCACTGCTGTTCGTCGATACCGTCTCGGGCCTCGGCTCGATCGACTTCCGCTTCGACGACTGGGGCGTCGACATGGCCGTCTCGGGCTCGCAAAAGGGTCTGATGCTGCCGGCCGGTCTGGGCGTGCTCTGCGCCAGCCAGAAGGCACTCGAGCTGCGCACCACCGCCAAGATGAAGCGTTGCTACTTCGATCTGGGCGACATGATCAATGCCAACGCCACCGGTTACTTCCCGTACACCCCGGCGCTGTCGCTGTTCTACGGCCTCATCGAAGCCCTCAAGGTCATCGAAGAAGAAGGCCTCGACAACATCCTCGCTCGCCACACCTACCTGGCTGAGGGCTGCCGCGCCGCCGTGCAGAAGGGCTGGGGTCTGCAACTGTGCGCCAAGGACCCGAAGTGGTACTCCAACACCGTTTCGGCGGTGATGGTGCCGGAAGGCTTCAATGGCGCTGACGTGATCTCGCGCGCCTACCACCGCTACAACGTGTCGCTGGGCGCTGGTCTGTCCAAGGTCGCCGGCAAGCTGTTCCGCATCGGCCACCTGGGCGACCTCAACGAAGTGCACCTTTCGGCCGGTATCGTCGGCGCCGAGATGGCCATGCTCGACGTCGGCATCAAGGTCCAGCCGGGCAGCGGTATCGCCGCCGCCAGCGAGTACTGGCGCAACAACGAGCCGCCGGCAGGCCTGCTCAAGCGCTGGTAAGCAAAGCCCTCGGGCCTGCCATGCAGGCCTGAGCGGTCGCGTCGAAAAGAAGAACTGAACGGGAGAACCCATGGAGCACGTCGTATTCCTGGACCGGCAATCGTTGAAGGCCAATGTCCGCAAGCCGAAGTTCGAGCACACCTGGGCGGAGCACGTCCAGACGCTCGAGTCGGAGGTGGTCGAGCGCCTCAAGGACGCCACGGTGGCCATCACCAACAAGGTGCCCATCCGCAAGGCGACGCTGGAACAGCTGCCCAATCTGAAGATGATCGCGGTGGCTGCGACCGGGTATGACGTGATCGATGTGCCGGCTTGCCGCGAGCGCGGCGTTGCGGTGGCCAACATCCGCAACTACGCCGTGCACACGGTGCCGGAGCACTCCTTTGCCCTGATTTTCGCACTGCGCCGCAACATCATCGCCTACCGCGAGGATGTGCTGAACGGGCGCTGGCAGGCTCAGGATCAGTTCTGCTTCTTCGACCACAGCATCAGCGACCTTTACGGCAGCACCCTCGGCATCTTCGGCGAGGGCGCGCTCGGACAGGGCACCGCCAAGATCGCCAAGGCACTCGGCATGCGCGTGCTGTTCGCCGACCACCCGCCGCCCAAGGCGCCCGACGTCGAGTTCACCGACCCGGATACCGTGCTGCGCGAATCGGACATCATCTCGCTGCACTGCCCGCTCACCCCGGAATCACGCGGCTTCATCGGCCTCGAGCAGTTCCGCAAGATGAAGCGCAGCGCCATCCTGATCAACACCGCCCGCGGTGGTCTGGTGGACGAGGCGGCACTCAAGGAAGCGCTGGAGACCGGCCTCATCGCCGGCGCCGGCTTCGACGTGCTGACCAAGGAGCCGCCGAAGGAAGGCAACCCGCTGCTCGACATCCGCACGCCGAACTTCATCCTCACCCCGCACGTGGCGTGGGCATCGGACGGCGCGATGCAGTTCCTCGCCGACCAGCTGATCGACAACGTCGAGTTGTTCATCGCCGGCACCCCGCAGCATCTGGTGACCTGAGCGTCGCGCTTCAACCCGAGGCCCCGCATCGCGGGGCTCTCTTTATCCCGGATACCGAGACAGAGCTATGAGCAAGAAACTCCTGTTCCAACTGGACACCGATGCCATCGGCAACAGCTTCGACACCGTGGTTGCCTATGACGGCGGCGCCGACCACGTCATCGTCCACGGCGGCATCAACCCGCAGAACGTCGGCTTCCTCGTCGACGGCTGCATCTTTACCCGTGGCGACAAGCAGAACACGGCCATCTTCGTCGGTGGCAGCAACCTCGCCGCCGGTCAGGAACTGTTCAACGCCGTGCAGAAGAAGTTCTTTGCCAAGTTCCGCGTCTCGGTGATGCTCGATTCCAACGGCTCCAACACTACCGCCGCAGCGGGGGTGGCCTGCCTGACCAAGCACACCAGCGCCAAGGGCAAGCGCGCTGTGATTCTCGCTGGCACCGGCCCGGTCGGCCAACGCGCCGCCGCCATGCTGGCGGGCGAGGGCGCCCAGGTGGTCATCACCTCGCGCACCGTCGACAAGGCGCAGGCTGCCTGCGATGACATCAAGGCACGCTTTGGCTACGACTGCATCGCCGCCGCTGGCGGCACCCCGGAAGAGCGCGTTGCCGCCATTCAGGGCGCGCACCTGATTTTCTCGGCGGGCGCCGCCAGCAGCGAACTGCTGCGCGAAGACGACTGGGCCACCAGCCCGACCCTCGAAGTGCTGTGCGACGGCTCGGCATCACCGGCATTGGCATGGGCGATAAGGGCGTCGAGAAGCACGGCAAGATCGTCTACGGCGCGCTCGGCTTCGGCAACCTCAAGCTGGCCGTCCATCGTGCCTGCGTCGGCAAGCTGTTCGAGGCGGCCGACCAGGTGTTCGACGCCGAGCAGGTCTACGCCGTCGCCAAGAGCATGGTCTGAGGAGGCTCGCCATGACCATGCAGCAACTCCCGGTCGAACAGTTCCTCGACCAGCTCGCCTCCAGCCAGCCGACCCCGGGTGGCGGTTCCGCCGCCGCCGTGATGGGCGCCATGGGCGCTGCGCTGGTCAGCATGGTCGCCAATCTCACGGTCGGCAAGAAGAAGTACGCCGAGGTCGAGCCGCAGGTCAAAGAAGTGTTGGCCGAGAGCGAAAAGCTCCGTGCACAGCTCACCGCTGCCCTGCAAGAAGACGTGGCCGCCTTCGATACGGTGATGGCTGCCTACGGCTTGCCCAAGGACAGCGACGAGCAGAAGGCCGCGCGCAGCGCTGCCATCCAGAGTGCATTGAAGGAGGCCACCGAGGCACCGCTGCACTGCGCCCGCCTGGCCCACCAGGTGCTGCCGCTCACCCTGCGCATCGCCGAGATCGGCAACGTCAACATCATCTCCGACGCCGGCGTGGCGGTGCTGGCCGCGCAGGCAGCGCTGCGCAGCGCGGTGCTGAACGTGTTCGTCAATGCCGCCGCCATCGAGGACAAGGCCTTTGCCCAGCCGCGCATGGACGAGGCCGAGCGCCTGATGGCCGAGGGCGCGGCAATGGACGCCAAGGTGTTTGGCTTGGTCAAGCAGACCATTCTCGGCAATTGAGGGCCGCCAGACCGTGACCCAGACCGTGATTGCCGATCCGCGCAGCCTGCTCATCGAGTCTTACAAGGCCGCGGTGGCCGCAGTCGATCCGCTGGTCATCCTGCCGCAACATCTGCCCAAGCCGCCCAAGGGCCGCACTTTGGTCATTGGCGCCGGCAAGGCCGCAGCGTCGATGGCGGCCGCTGTCGAGCAGCACTGGCCGACCGACGCGCCGCTCGAGGGGGTGGTCATCACGCGCTACGAACATGGCATGCCGACCACGCGCATTCGTGTGGTGGAGGCCGGCCACCCGGTCCCGGACGAGAATGGCGAAGCGGCAGCGCGCGAGATCTTTGCGGCCGTGCAGCAACTCGGCCCCGACGACCTGCTGCTGGCGCTTGTCTCCGGCGGTGGCTCGAGTCTGCTCAGCTTGCCGGTCGAGGGCATCTCGATGGCCGAACTCAAGCAGGTGACCAAGGACCTGCTCAAGAGCGGCGCACCGATCCAGGACATGAACACGGTCCGCAAGCACCTGTCGCTGATCCAGGGTGGCCGCCTCACCGCCGCCTGCCGCGCACAGGTGCTGGCGCTGGTGATCTCCGATGTCACCGGCGACGAGGCCACGCACATCGCGTCCGGCCCTTGCGCGCCGGACCCGACCACCTTCGCCGATGCCGTGGCCATCCTCAAGCGCTGGGAGGTCACGCCGCCGGCCAATGTCGCCCGCGTACTGGATGAAGGTGTGCGCGGCGAACGCGCCGAGACGCCCAAGCCGGGCGACGCGGTATTCGCGCGCTGCGAGAACCGCGTCATCGGCACCGCCACCGGCATGCTCACCGCCGCCGCCGACTTCTTTGGCAGGCACGGCATTGCCAGCGCGGTGCTGGGTGACTCGGTCACCGGTGAGGCGCGCGAAGTGGCCAAGGTCTACGGCGCCCTGGCGCGCGAAGTGCGCACCCACCAGCGCCCGTTCAAAGCGCCGATCGCGCTCATCAGCGGCGGCGAGTGCACGGTCACGGTGCGTGGCAACGGCCGCGGCGGGCGCTGTGCCGAGTTCCTCATGTCCTTGTGCATCGACCTTGAGGGCGCCGCGGACATGTACGCGCTGGCCGCCGACACCGACGGCATCGACGGCTCGGAGGACAACGCCGGCGCCAGTCTCGGCCCCGACAGCCTCACCCGCGCGGCGGCCAAGGGCCTGCCCAAGGCACTCAGCTTCCTCGAGAATAACGACGCGTACAGCTTCTTCGAGGCGCTTGGCGACCTCATCGTCACCGGGCCGACGCGGACCAATGTGAACGATTACCGCGTCATTCTGCTCACCCGCTAAGGGCGCAGCGGCGCGTTGCAGTTGCAGGTGCAGCACGGCAGCACCGGATTGGCAGCACAGGGTTGGCAGCACAACGGCACCCCGCGGCTCCGCCGCTGGCGCCGACAGAACAATCAAGACTGAACCAAAAGCTGAAGGAGATCCGCCATGGCAAGCGATATCGAAATTGCACAAAAAGCAACAATGCAGCGCATCACCGAGGTCGCCGCGAAGCTCGGCATCCCGGATGAGCAGTTGGAGCCCTATGGCCACTACAAGGCCAAGGTCTCGCTTGACTACGTGGATTCCCTCAAGGGCAGATCCAACGGCAAGCTGATCCTGGTCACCGCGATCAGCCCGACCCCGGCCGGCGAAGGCAAAACCACCACCACCGTAGGCTTGGGCGATGCGCTCAACCGCATCGGCAAAAAGACCGTCATCTGTCTGCGCGAGCCCTCGCTCGGCCCGGTGTTTGGCGTCAAGGGTGGCGCGGCCGGCGGCGGCTACGCCCAGATCGTGCCGATGGAGGACATCAACCTCCACTTCACCGGCGACTTCTCGGCCATCGCGCTGGCCAACAACCTGTTGTCGGCCATGATCGACAACCACATCAACCACGGCAATACGCTCGACATCGACCCGCGCCGCATCACATGGAAGCGCGTCGTCGACATGAACGACCGCGTCCTGCGTGACATCGTCATCGGCATCGGCGGCACAGCGAATGGTTACGTTCGTCAGGATGGCTTCGATATCGTGGTGGCGTCGGAAGTCATGGCCATCTTCTGTCTCGCCACCAGCGTCAAGGACCTGAAGAAGCGCCTCGGCGACATCGTCATCGGCTACACGCGTGACCAGAAGCCGGTGCACGCCCGCGACCTCAACGCCCACGGCGCCATGACCGTGCTGCTCAAGGACGCGCTCAAGCCCAA
>RFSW01000103.1 GCA_009923755.1 Betaproteobacteria bacterium
TTCAACTTCACCTTCACCGGCTCCAACAAGTCCACCTTCACCTTCAAAGACACCCACGTCGCTGACGCCGGCACCGGCGGCAACCAGACCGTCACCTACAGCCTCACCTCCGCTGACAAGACCGTCTCCTTCACCGGCACCAACTCCGAATCCGAGAGCTATTCAGTCAGAAACGGCATCACCACCGGCACCTACAAATACGAGAACAGCTACACCTACAGCAACACCGGCAGCGCGACCACCACCGCCGACGACATCAAGGCCAGCTTCAAAGTGGCCACCACCACCGGCAGCTACACCGAATCCAGCACCGGCGTCACGCTCACCCAGAAAGAGACCGCCACCCCCTTCTCCGCCTCTTACTCAGGCAACGGGTTCACCTTCTCCACCGCCGGCACCTACACCGTCGATCGCGCCTTCGACACCTCCGGTGTGCAAACCAAAGGCATCGTCACCACCACCTTCACCACCTACAGCCTCGCTTACAAAGACCCGGACACCAGCAACACCCTCGACAACTTCACACTCTCTTTCACCGGCACCGGCTCCGCCAACGAAGTCGACACCGGCAACGGGCCCACCCTCTCGCTCGCCCTCAAAAACTTCAGCTTGGACAGCAGCTTCGCCAAGATCACCACCACCGCCGCCACCATCGACCTCTCCAGCGTCTTCGACGGCCGCTTCGACTACAACGAGTTCCAATACTTCCTCGACGACGGCTCCGGCGACATCACCGGGCTGGCCGATCAACTCACCTCCCTCCTCGACGGCGATGGCGCCCAAGACAGCATCCTCGACGCCGCCAACAACGTCACCCTCAAAGCCGTCTCCGACGGCCTGGGCGGCTCCTTCGGCGGCGAAGCCTTCACCGGCGCCGGCAACGACACCATCACCGGCTCCACCAGCGATGACATCATCGACGGCGGCGCCGGCAACGACTCCATCAACGCCGGCACGGGCGATGATCTGATCTTGGGTGGGTTAGGCTCGGACACATTGACGGGCGGAGTTGGGGCAGACAACTTCCATTTCGATTTCCTGAGCGATGCACCAGCCTCCAGCAATGCGGATACCGTCACCGATTTCAAGATTGCGGAAAGCGACCGACTAGTGATCCTGGTAGAAGGCTTGGTTACCCGAGCTGATGGTGTGACGCTAAGTCCCACTCTGTTCGAATCAGGCAGCGGGCGAACCGCCGCGCAGAACAGTGCCACCAGGCTGGTTTACGACACAGCGTCCGGCAACCTGTTTTACGATGCCGATGGCGCGGGAGGAACTGCTGCTATCAGAGTGGTCACGCTGACGGGTCGCCCGGCCCTAACGGCAGACCAAATCGAGGTGCTTTCTTTCTGAATGGCCCTGCAGCACGGGGCTGGGGCTCAGTCGCGCGGGACGGCCGCGAGCAGTTGGTTGAGCCGCGCGAACTCCTCATCGTCCATGGTGCCGATGAGGCTATTCAGGCGCACCCAAGCAGCAAGTACCTGATAGCGCGACTGCATGAGATCCAGTTGCACCTGAAAGCGTTGCTGCTCCACGAACAGCACGTCGAGCGATGTACGGGTGCCCGCCTGCACGCCCTTCTGGTTCGATAGCAGAGCCTGCTCGGCAGATTGGAGTGCCACCTCAAAGGCCCGGATCTGGGCGATGCCCTCTTTGATGGCGCTGTAGTCTTTGCGCAGTTGCACTTTGGCAGCGTTGATGACGCTGAAATAGCGCTCTTGGCTCTCCTCAGACTGCGCTACCGCCTCACGCACACGGCTGCTCACCAGCCCACCGGAGTAGATGGGTATGTTGAGTTGAATGCCGTAGGACTGGGTCGTAATCTCGCTATTGGTAAAAAACGGGTTGTCACTCAAGCTGCGGTTGTAGGCCAGCACTGCGTCCAGAGTCGGTAGGTGATCGGATTTGGCTGCCTTGATGGCGGCACGCGCAGCATCGACCCGCGCGGCCCGGGCAAGAATCTCGGGGCTCTTCTCGATAGCGATATCCAACAGTGTCTCTACATCGCCCGGGTCGAACGACTCCGGTGAGAGCTTTGACACGTCCAGGGGAGCGAGTGCATCCACGCCCTGCCCCACCAGCAGCTCGAGTTGCGCCACGGTATTTCGGATGTTCTGGTTGATGCCGATCTCTTGCGCACGGATCTTGTCGAGCTGAGCCCGCGCCTCGTCGATGTCGGTACGCACACCAACACCGGCCACGAGCGCCTTTTGCGCAGCGAGCAAGCGCGTCTCGATATTGCGGCGTTGTGCCGCGAGCAGGTTGAGCCGGTCTTTCGCTAGCAAGGCCTCAAAGTAGGCACTGGCGACACGCACGCCCACTGCCTGACGCTCGCGCCGAACCTCAGCTTCCGATGCACGCACTTCCTCGCGCGCCTGCTGCAGGGCAAACGCTGAGCGCAGCCGGATGATAGGTTGGCGCAACTGGATGTTGTCGGTTTCGGTGGGATAGCGGGGAAACGTATCGGTCCTGCCGCCTGTAGTCCGCTCCTGCTCCACCTGGTTGCGCCCGACCTGCGCCGAGATGTTGGGCAGCAGTTGCGACAGGGCCTGCGGCACCGATTCCGCCTCGGCGCGAGCCCGCGCTTGAACCACGCGGTAATCCCTGTCGTTCTGGAGTGCGAGGCGGTAGCTCTCGAGCAGGTCGACGGCCTGGGCGGCCGGCGATGCCAGTGCGGCGGCGACAGCCAGGGCAAGGATGCCGTTACGGACCATGCTCACTCCTCCTTCATCGACGCGGCGATGCGCTTGATCAGCGGGTGCAGCAGATAGGTGAGCATGGTGCGCTCGCCGGTCTTGACCACCACCTCCACCTGCATCCCAGGCTGCATGCGGCGGTTGCCCAACTCTGCCACGCCTTCCGGGGTGATCTCGATGCGCGCGAGGTAATAGTCGCGCAAGGCGCCGGGCACGGGGGGTGCAAGGGAGTCGTTAAGGACGTCCTGCGAGATGGAGGTGATCTTGCCCTCCACCACCAGCTGAGGCGCGTGCGCAAAGGCCGAGAAGCGGGCGTCCACCGGGTCGCCGGTGTGCACGCGGTCGATGAGGTGCGGCGGGATCTTGGACTCGAGGATCAGCGATTCGTCTTCCGGAACGATGTCCATGATCTTCTGGCCGGGGGCCACCACGGCACCCACCGTCTGCACGCTGAGGCCCACCACCTGCCCGGCCGCCGGTGCACGGACTACGGTGCGCTCAAGCGCCAGACTGGCGGCGCGGTAGCGCTCACCCAAACCGCCCACCTCTCGCCGTACCGTGGCGAGCTCGGTGTCGGCGGTCTTCTGGAACTCGCTCTGCTGAGTGATGGCGCGCTGACGCAGCTCGAGGATTGACTGCCGCGCGCTGGTCTGGCGGCCCTGCAGGTCGGAGATGGCGGCACCGATCTCGGCCTGGCTGCGCTCCAGCTCAAGCTGCTGGTTGCGCGGCGCATAGCCTTCCGCCACCAGGTCGCGGATGCCGGCCAACTGCTGGCGCAGCAGGCTGCGCTGCTGCTCACGCTCGGCGATCATGCGGTCATAGGCAAGAATCTGCGCCTCGAGGCCGCGGATGGACTCCTGGATCGATGCCAGCGTTGCGTTGATGGAATTACGCCGGGACTGCACGAGCTGCTGCTGAACACTGACATGGCGGGCAATCTCGGCATCGTCGGCCGCTGCCTGCAACAGGTCCTCGCTGAAGCTGATGCGCGTGCTACCGAGTTGCTCGGCCATGAGCCGGCCCTCCATGGCGCGTAAGCCGAAATACTGCTGACGCAGGGACTGCCACTCACCGCGCAAGGAGGCATCACCCAGCTTGATGAGCGGCTCGTCGGCCTGCACCACTTGCCCCTCGCGTACCAACACCTCCTTGACGGTACCGCCTGCCAGGTGCTGAACCGGCTTGCGCTTGGTGTCGATGGTGACGGTACCCATGGTGGGCACGCCTTCATCGAGCGGCGCGAACATGGCCCATGCCAGAAACCCGCCAAAGCCGATGCCAAGCACCCACAGGCCGACCCGGGCCACGCGAGCGGTATCGGTCTGCAGGCGCAGGCCCTCGTCGACGATCTGCGCGTCTTGAATGGGCGTCTGAGCGGGAACGTTCTGCATGGGTCGGGTCCTGGGTGCTGGTTGGGCTAAGGCTGTGGCTGGGTCTGGGGTGCGGCGGCGCGCAATGCTGCAATCACTTCTTCGCGCGGGCCGTGGCGGACGATGCGGCCGTCCTCCATGAGCACCAGCTGGTCGGCCACGCGCAAGATGCCGGGCCGGTGGGTGATGAGAAACACGGTGCTGCCTTCGTCGCGCAACTGGCGGATGGTGGTCTCCAGCGCCTGCTCGCCGGGTTCGTCGAGGTTGGCGTTGGGCTCGTCGAGCACGATGAGCGCCGGCGAGCGGTAGATGGCACGCGCCAGAGCGACACGCTGACGTTGCCCACCGGAGAGCACGCTGCCGGCCTCGCCGATGGCGCTGTCGTAGCCGCGCGGAAAGCGCAGGATCATGTCGTGCACGCCGGTCTTTTGCGCGGCAGCCACGACCGCCTCCGAATCGACGTCGCCAAAGCGCGAGATGTTCTCGGCCAGCGAGCCCATGAAGAGCTCCACGTCCTGCGGCAAGTAGCCGATGTGCGGGCCGATGGCCTCGCGGTCCCACTGCGTCACCGGTGTGCCGTCGAGCAAAACCTGGCCCTGCGTGTCCGGCCAGATGCCGACAAGGCACTTGGCCAGTGTGGATTTGCCTGAGCCCGAGGGGCCGATGACGCCAATCACCTGACCGGCCGGGAAGTCTGCATCGAGACCCTGCAGGATGGGCGCAGCGCGATTCGGCGCGGTCGCCACCAGGCCGAGCAGGCTGATCTGGCCGCGCGGACGCTCGCCCGCAATGCGGCCGGATGCCTCGGGGTTGTCATGCAGCAGAGTGTTGAGACGGTCAAAGGCGAGCTTGGCCGAAGTAAAGCCGCGCCAGCCGCCGACCAGCATCTCGAAGGGCTGCGAGGCACGGCTCATGAGCACATTGGCAGCGATCATGGCGCCGACCGAGAGCTCGCCGCGGATGACGAGCAGCGCACCCACCCCGAGCGACAGGGACGCCTTGGCGTATTGCAGGCCCTTGGTGACCGCCATCATGCGGTGCTGCATGTCGCTGCTGTGCATGGCCGCGCGGAGGCTGTCGACCTGCCGCGCCCACCAGCGCTTGCGCAGGTTGTCCACCATGCCCATGGATTCGATCACCTCGGCATTGCGCATCTTGGTGAAGAGGAAGGTATTGAGCTCGCGCTCTTCTTCGATGGACGCCTCGTTGGCGTCGGTGGTGAGCACATGGGTGAGCCAAGCCAGCCCGCCCTGGATGGCAATAAAAACCAGCGTGGTGATGCCAAGCCACGGGTGCAACATGAACATCACGGCCACGTAGATCGGGGCCCAAGGTGCATCGAAGAAGGCAAAGATGCCTGCGCCGGTGATGTACTGGCGCAGCATGGTGAGGTCGGCGAAGGCTTGGGTCGGGTTATTGCCGGCGCGGCGGAGTTGCTGGGCAAAGCTGGAGCGGAACACGGTGGCGTTGAGCACCTCGTCGAGGCGCACGCCCATGCGCACGATCATGCGCGAGCGCGCCACATCGGCAAACGCCATCACCGCAAAGAGGAAGATGACGATGAGCGTGAGTGCCAGAAGGGTGACACGGCTCTGACTGATCATCACGCGGTCGTAGACCTGCAGCATGTAGAGCGTGGGCGCCAACATGAGGAGGTTGACCACCAGACTCATGATTCCGACAAAGATGAACTCGCGGCGGAAAGCACTTAGCGCCAGCACCAAGGGTTGCTGTGCGAGCGGCAGGGCCGGCCCGGAGGGCTTGGCCGGCGGCCGAGGCGGGTTGGCTAGCGCGGTTGCGGCGGTGTTCATGGC
>RFSW01000104.1 GCA_009923755.1 Betaproteobacteria bacterium
GTGTTGGCGGCCTTGGGCTGAGTCCTCGGTACCGAAAATTGCTGCGGTGCATTAAACTCCGGCCGCGCGGGTCGCCGCTGAGGGTCCCGCGGCAACGCCCCTAACCTCTACTGCATTGGGAGTCGTCATGTCGAAAGCCCCCGTCCGTGTCACCGTCACCGGCGCCGCCGGCCAGATCGGCTACAGCCTGCTGTTCCGCATCGCCTCGGGCGAGATGCTGGGCAAGGACCAGCCGGTCATCCTGCAGCTGCTCGACCTGCCCGACTTCCAGAAGAAGGTCTCGGGCGTGATGATGGAACTGGATGACTGCGCCTTCCCGCTGCTGGCCGGGATGACGCAATCCGACGACCCCAATGTGGCCTTCAAGGACACCGACATCGCCCTGCTGGTCGGCGCCAAGCCGCGCGGTCCGGGTGAAGAGCGCAAGGACCTGCTCGCCGGCAACGCCAAAATCTTCACCGTGCAGGGCGCTGCCATCGGCCAGCACGCCAAGCCGGACTGCAAGGTGCTGGTGGTCGGCAACCCCTGCAACACCAATGCCTACATCGCCATGAAGACGGCGCAGAAGTACGGCCGCGTCAACCCGGCCAATTTCACCGCCATGCTGCGTCTGGACCACAACCGCGCCCTGTCGCAGCTGGCGGCCAAGACCGGCCGCGCGGTGTCCTCGTTCAAGCACATGACGGTGTGGGGCAACCACTCGCCGACCATGTACGCCGACTACCGCTTCGCCACCTCCAACGGCGACGCAGTTATGGGTCTGGTCAGCGACGACGCCTGGAACCGCGACGTCTTCCTGCCCACCGTGGGCAAGCGCGGCGCCGCCATCATCGAGGCGCGCGGCCTGTCGTCGGCGGCTTCGGCGGCCTCAGCGGCCATCGACCATGTGCGCGACTGGGTGCTCGGCAGCCACGGCGAGTGGGTCACCATGGGCGTGCCGTCGGATGGCAGCTATGGCATCCCCGAGGGCGTGGTGTTCGGCTACCCCTGCACCACCGAGGGTGGCAAGTACTCGATCGTCCAGGGCTTGGAGATGGATGCGTTCAGCCAGGAGCGCGTCGCGCTGACCTTGAAAGAGCTGGAAGAAGAACGCGCCGCAGTCGCCGACCTGCTCTGAGACCCCGATGGCTGGCCTCGATCGCGACACCCCCATCCCCACCGAAGTCACCCTTCATCAGGCATCGCGCGTGCTGGAACTGGCGTTCGAGACCGGCGAGCGCTTTCGCCTGCCCGCCGAGTTGCTGCGGGTCTATTCGCCCTCCGCCGAGGTGCGCGGCCACGGACCAGGCCAAGAGACGCTGCAGGTCGGCAAGCGCAATGTCGAGATCACCGGCGTCGAGGCGATCGGCCACTACGCCATCCGCCCGACCTTCAGCGATGGCCATGACACCGGCATCTTCTCCTGGGATCTGCTCTACGCCATGGGCAAGGCGCAGGATGACCTTTGGACCACCTACCTGGAAAAACTGAACACCGCCGGAGCGAGCCGTGACTGAGGCGGTGGCAGGCACGCTGGCGCTCCCTCAGCGGGAGGCAGCAGCACCAGAGTCGTTTGCGTATCGCGTGGTTGCGGCACTGCTCTGGCCTGGCATCCTCGCCGCCTGCATCACGTCCACGGCGCTGGGCATGCAGGCTGGACAGGGGCCGTTGGTGTTCGTCATCACCTACGCGGCCCTCGCCTTGTCTTTGTTCGTGCTCGAGCGCGTGATGCCGTGGGAGCGGACATGGCTCCGCAACGACGGCCAGATGGGACCGGATTTTCTGCATACCTTCATCACCAAGACATTCGTCTACTGGTTCACGCTGGCAGCGGCCGAACTGGGCCTGGCGGATGCCTTGCGAGTCGGCGACGGGGTCTGGCCGGTGCAGCTGCCCTTTGTGGTGCAGGTGGTGCTGGCGTTGGTGATCAGCGAATTCGGCTTCTATTGGTCGCACCGGCTGGGCCATGAGTGGAAGCCGATCTGGCGCTTTCATGCGGTGCATCACTCGGTGCGGCGGCTGTGGTTCTTCAACACCGGGAGCTTCCATGTGGGCGACACACTGCGCGCCATGGTTCTTGGTTTGCCCTTGCTGTTTGCCATGGGCACGCCACCCGAGGTGATGACTTGGATCAGCGTGATCACAGCGTTCTTCGGCCTGCTCACACACTGCAATGTGGACATGCGCACGCGGTGGCTGCATCGCTGGTTCAACACCCCGTCCATGCACCGCTGGCACCACAGCAAGCGCTTGTATGAAGGCGACAAGAACTACGGCGAGAATTTGCTGCTATGGGATCGAGTATTCGGCACCTGGTACGACGCCGACTATCGCCCTTCGACCGACATCGGCATCAAGGAATACATGCCGCGTACCTATCTGGCGCAACTGTTGGCACCGCTCTGGTGGAACCGCCTTCAGGCCAGGGTCGCGAGCGGGGCGATCGACCGCGCCGGCAGCCTCTGAGGGCTCGTACCGTGTCGGCGGTCCCGGCGCGCAAGGCGGCTTTGCCCCCAGACGCTGACCTCGAGCGTCTCTCCACCTGGGCCAAGCACCGCAACGGCCTGTGCGAATCCTGCATGGCCACCTGCTGCACCATGCCGGTAGAGGTGCGGACGTCCGATCTGGTGCGACTCGGCGTGCTCGATGCCTTTGATGCCGACGGCGCCATGAAGCCTTGGCTCAAGCGCCTGCAGAAGTCCGGTGTGGTCGAGCGGCATTCGCCGGCCACCGGGCTTTTTACCCTGGCGCGGCAGGCCGGTGGCGAGTGCGTGTTCCTGGATCGCGAGACGCGCCGCTGCACGGTGTATGAGTGAGCGGCGTCCAGACACCTGCCGCAAGCACCCGCAGGTCGGACCGCGACCAGGCTACTGCGCGTTTCGGCTGCGGGTGCCCGCCGTGCCAGGCGACGCGCCGAGCCCCACCAGCGGACGCTAAGCGGCCACCTGTCTGTGCCGTCACGCGGCTGCAACATATTTCCACCACAATGGAAATATGAAGACGGATGATGCTGTCCTCGCCCTCGGGGCACTCGCTCAGCCGCACCGGCTGGCGGCTTTTCGCTTGTTGGTGGTTGCCGGGCCCAGTGGCCTCACGCCGGGCGTGTTGGCCGAGCGACTCGCCATGCCCGCCCCCACGCTGTCCTTCCATCTCAAGGAGTTGCTCAACGCTGGTCTGGTGACGCAGGCCCGTGAGGGTCGCAACCTCATCTACCACGCCCGCTTTGAGCAGATGCAGTCGCTGATGGCGTTCTTGACAGAGAACTGCTGCTGCGGCCAAGCCTGCGCTGCGA
Source organism: Betaproteobacteria bacterium (assembly GCA_009923755.1). GTDB lineage: Bacteria > Pseudomonadota > Gammaproteobacteria > Burkholderiales > UBA3065 > UBA3065. The sequence continues at coordinate 3,272 of RFSW01000104.1, forward strand.
CGACTCCGTCCTGCGAAACCTTGACGGAATCGTCATGAAGCGCTCGCACGCGCATCGGCGCTTCGACCATCTTTTGGCCTGCATCGCGTCCTGCCCGCCTGTGCTCGGCAAGGCGGCGACGCCAACTCAGGCTGAATCCGCGTGCAGCGGTCCGGTTATACCCACCGCCCCAGTCACTCAGGGGCTTTTCTGATTCACACCGGCCAAGGAGAGACCATGAGCCAAAAAGTTTTCAACGTCCTGTTCATTTGTTCCGGCAACACCGCGCGCTCGATCATCGCCGAGGCCCTCTTGAACCAGTTGGGCAAGGGGCGTTTCAAGGCGTATTCGGCGGGCAGTTTTCCCAAGGGCACGGTGAATCCGAATGCGTTGAAGGTGCTCGAAAAGCTCAACGTGGCGGTGGAGGGCGCTCGCAGCAAGAGTTGGAGCGAGTTCGCCAGCGCCGATGCGCCGGCCTTGGACTTCGTCTTTACTGTCTGTGATACCGCAGCCGGCGAACCCTGCCCGGCATGGCCGGGGCAGCCGATGACCGCCCATTGGGGCATTGAAGATCCTGTCGCCGCAACTGGCACGCCTGAGGAAGTGCTGCGCAAGTTCATGGATACCGCGGTCGTGCTGCGGCGCCGCATCGAGCTGTTCGTTTCGCTGCCCGTTGCAAAACTGGATGCCATCGGCCTGAAAAAGGAACTTGACGCCATCGGCAAGCAGTGACGCTCGCCCGCAAGCTGCTTGCCGAGGGTCTCGGGACCGCGCTGCTGCTGGCGGTGGTGATCGGTTCCGGCGTGATGGGCGAGACGCTCGCCGCCGGCAACGCAGCGGTGGCCCTAGTCGCCAACACATTGGCGACGATCTGCGGCTTGTGGGCTCTGATCGCTGTCTTCGGCCCGGTGAGCGGCGCGCACTTCAACCCGGCGGTGTCTCTGATCATGGTGCTGCGCGGGGCACTGCCGGGCGGGCATCTGCTGCCCTTTGTGCTTGCCCAGTTGGCCGGCGCCGCCTGCGGCGCCTGGCTGGCGCATGCGATGTTCGACCTGCCGCTCTTGCAGTTCTCGACGCACCTCCGGGAGGGCCCCGGCCAGTGGCTCGCCGAGGGGGTGGCCACCGCCGGTCTGTTGCTGGTCATCTTGCGCGGGCCTGCCGCACAGGTGCCGGCCCTGGTCGCCGCCTGGATCGGCGCCGCCTACTGGTTCACCGCTTCGACCTCGTTCGCCAACCCGGCGGCGGTGTTCGGCCGCATGCTCAGCGACACCTTTGCCGGCATCGCGCCGGCCAGCGCGCCGGGTTTCATCCTCGCAGAAGTGATGGGGGCGCTGGCGGGTTTGGCACTGGCGCGGGCGCTAGGAGAGCGCCCGGACCGGCGCGACTGACGGCGAGGCCGTTCAGCTCACGCCCAGACCAGGACCTCGCCCTTGCCGGTGCCGCCGGTGTCGCCCATCCAACGCTGCGCCCTGGGGTTCACCGGCAGCGTGGCAAACGGCGCGCCGGCCTCCTTCCACGACGCCATCAGCAATGGCAGGAAGGCGAGGGTGTGCGTGCCGCAGTCGGCGAAGGTCGCCGGCAGGTCGGGGCGCTGCCGGGCGATGAGCGTGCCGCGACGCATGCCGTGGCCGCAATGCGGGCCGATCCGGCCGAGCACCAGCACGGTACCGGCGATCATGCGCGAAGCGGTGTAGGCGCCGGTGTCGCCACCGACCAGGATCTGCCCGCGACGCAGCTGGTCCGCCAGCCGCTCGCCGGCGTTGCCGTGCACCACCAGCATGCCGCCGGACATGCCCTTCTTGTTGCCCGGCAGCGGGGCACCGGCGTAGTCGCCAACGTTGCCCTGCACGGTGATATGGCCCTTTTTCATCTCGCAGGCAGTGAACGCCCCGGTATTCCCGGTGACGGTGATCTCGGCGCCACGCAACTGCGCCCCGAGGTGATCACCGGCGTCGCCCTCGACGCGGATCGAGCCGGTGGTCGCACCGGCACCGATGCGGTGACAACGCGTGCTGCCGCGGAACACGATCTGCAACACGTCGCTGCCGCTCACCTCGAACACATCGCCGACCTTGGCAGCACGCCCACCAACCAGCAGCGGCAGTGCCGCGATCTCGGCGACCGCCTTGCCGGCCAGCGCGTCGGGGGTCAGGCTGCCGCAGTCGATGTCCGCGGATGCAGCCGGGTTCTTGAGGGTAAAGGTCAGCGCGCTCACCGGGCACCTCCCATGATGTCGTGCAGGTGGAACTGGAACTGGCCCAATTTGCCGCCGTAGTTGCCGGCCGAGATGCGGCGGATGCCGCCCTTGGCGCCGATGTCGCAGCAGGCTTGCACGCCGACGCGCGTGGCTTCGCGCACGTCGGCCTCGGTCAGGCCGTCGATGACAATCTCCATCACCGACTCGATGCCCGGCGAGATGTCGCTCTTGGTGATGCCGCGGATGGTCGGGCAGAAGGCGTCGTTGGTCGACGCCATCAGCGCCTTGTACTTGCTGCCGACCTT
>RFSW01000105.1 GCA_009923755.1 Betaproteobacteria bacterium
GCCGGGGGCTCCGCGGCCGCCATCGAGACCGCCGATGTGGTGCTGATGCGCGACGCTGTGGCGGCCATCCCGCAGACCATCGAGCTCTCTCGCGTGACCCGCCGGCGCATTTGGCAGAACCTCGGCTTTGCGCTGGGCTACAACGTGCTGGCGATCCCGGCCGCGGCTGCGGGCTTGCTGACCCCGGCCATTGCCGCCGCCGCGATGGCGGCGAGTTCGCTGTCGGTGGTCGGCAACGCGCTTCGCCGCTAAACTTGCGGCCCCCGTCGCGCTGGCGACGACCCCGCGAGACCACTGTGACCGGCATTACCCTCGCCCTCTCCAAGGGGCGCATCTTCGAAGAGACCATGCCGCTGCTCGAGGCGGCCGGCATCCGTCCGCTCGAGGACCCGGAATCGTCGCGCAAGCTCATCATCGCCACCGAGCGGCCTGACGTGCGTGTGGTCATCGTCCGCGCCACCGACGTGCCGACCTACGTCCAGCACGGCGCCGCTGACCTCGGCGTGGCCGGCCGCGATGTCCTGCTCGAGCACGGCGGTGACGGCCTGGTGCAGCCGCTCGACCTGCGCATCGCCCGTTGCCGCATGATGGTCGCCTGCGCCGAGGGCTTCGACTATGCCAGTGCCGTACGTTCGGGCGCGCGCTTGCGCGTCGCTACCAAGTACGTCTCCATCGCCCGCGAGCACTTCGCCGCCAAGGGTGTGCACGTCGACCTCATCAAATTGTATGGCTCGATGGAATTGGCGCCGCTGGTCGGTCTGGCAGACGTCATCGTCGACTTGGTGTCGACCGGTGGCACCCTCAAGGCCAACAAGCTGGTCGCTATGGAGGAGGTGATGCCGATCAGCTCCCGGCTGGTGGTCAACCGCGCCGCGCTCAAGCTGCGTCGCACCGAGATCGACCCGATCATCCAGTGCTTCTCCGGTGCGCTCACTCCGGCCTGAGCTGTAAAGCTCAAGACCTTGTCTGGCCAGATTGACCCGGCGAACCTTGCGCTCAAGCCCGAATCTGATTGCAGCCTGAGCGGCGATTCACCTGCTACCCGAACCGACCGCCAACGCGGCGATGACCTGAAACCTCAAGATGGCACTTATCCACCGACTCGATTCCTGCGACGCCGACTTCCAGCAGAAGCTTTCGGCCCTGCTTGCCTTCGAGGCCTCCACCGACGACGCCATCGAGACCGCCGTCGCGCAGATCCTCGAGCGGGTGCGCTGCGAGGGCGACGCTGCGGTGCTCGAGTACACGCATCGCTTCGACGGGCTCGATGCGGCGGACATGGCCGCGCTGGAGTTGCCCCGCGCCGAACTGCTGCGCGCCCGCGATGCCCTGCCGAAGCCCGAGCGCGACGCGCTGGAACTGGCGGTGGACCGTGTTCGCACCTATCACCAGCGCCAGTTGATGACCGACTGGGACTACACGGAGCCCGACGGCACTGTGCTGGGCCAGAAAGTGACGCCCTTGGACCGCGCCGGCCTCTATGTGCCGGGCGGCAAGGCCTCCTACCCGTCGAGCGTGGTGATGAACGCGGTGCCGGCCAAGGTCGCAGGCGTGGGCGAGCTGATCATGGTGGTGCCGACCCCGCGCGGCGAGAAGAACCCCCTGGTGTTGGCCGCTGCGGCCGTGACCGGCGTCGACCGCGTCTTTACCATCGGCGGCGCGCAGGCGGTCGGTGCGTTGGCCTATGGTACGCAGACCATCCCGCAGGTCGACAAGATCACCGGCCCCGGCAACGCCTATGTGGCCTCGGCCAAGCGCCGAGTTTTTGGGACCGTCGGCATCGATATGGTCGCCGGTCCCTCCGAGGTGCTGGTCATCTCCGACGGCCACGGCAACCCGGACTGGGTGGCGATGGATCTCTTCGCGCAGGCCGAACACGACGAGTTGGCACAGTCCATCTTGCTGTGTACGGACGCCAACTTCATCGAACGCGTGTCCAACAGCATCGAAAAGCTGCTGCCGACCATGCCGCGTGCCGAAACCATCCGCACCTCGCTGGCCAATCGGGGTGCGCTGGTGCTGGTCCGCAGCCTCGATGAGGCCTGCGACATCGCCAGCCACATCGCGCCCGAGCACCTCGAGATTTGCACCGAAGACCCGCGCGCGCTGGTGCCGAAAATCCGTCATGCTGGCGCGATGTTCCTCGGCCACTACTCGGTGGAGGCCTTGGGCGATTACTGCGCCGGCCCCAACCACGTGCTGCCGACCATGCGCTCAGCACGCTTCTCCAGCCCGCTGGGCGTCTACGACTTCCAGAAGCGGACCAGCATCCTCGAGATCTCGGAGACCGGCGCGCAGGTGCTCGGCCGCGCCGCGAGCATCCTCGCCCGCGGCGAAGGCTTGCAGGCGCATGCGCAGAGTGCGGAGTACCGCGTCAAAACCTGATTCGGGGCGCGCCCTCCTAACCGGCTGATGCCGGGGGGCGCTGTGCGGGGCCTAGAGCCGTGCAGCTCGCAAGGCGTTGATCAGTGCCGCCGTCTGCTCATCCGTCCCCACGGTGATCCGCAAAAAGTTCGAGATCCGCTCCGGCCGCGCAAAATGCCGGACGATGATGCCCTTTTCGCGCAAATTAGCGTTGATTTCGGCGGCGTGGCCGCTCGTGTGGCGCGCGAAAACGAAATTCGCCGCTGACGGCAGCACCTCGAATCCCATGCCTTCGAGTCCGCGGATTAGGGTCTCGCGGGTTGCCACCACCTTGGCCCGCGTCTGCCGGAACCAGGCCTCGTCACCAAAACTCGCTACCGCACCGGCCAGCGCCAGGCGGTCGAGCGGGTAACTGTTGAAGCTGTCCTTGACCCGCGTGAGCGCCTCGATGAGCGGCGCCTGCCCGATGGCGTAACCGACACGCAGTCCGGCCAGTCCGCGGCCCTTCGACAGAGAATGGCTGACCAGAAGGTTGGGGTACTTCTTGACCAGGGCGATCGCGCTCTCGGCGCCGAAGTCGACATAAGCTTCATCGACCAGCACCGGGATTCGCGCTGCGACCAGTCGCTGGATCTCGGCGAGCGACAGCGCCATGCCGGTCGGCGCGTTGGGGTTGGGGAAGATCGCCGCGCCGATGGCGGGGTCAAGGTAGTCGTCGATGCGGATGGAGAAGTCGGCAGCTAAGGCGACGGGTCGCGAGGCGATGCCGTACAGGCCGCAATAGACCGGGTAGAAGCTGTAGGAGATGTCGGGGAAGGCGAGCGGCCGCTCGTGCCGCAGCAGTGCACCGAAGGCGTGCGCCAACACCTCGTCTGAGCCGTTGCCGACGAACACCTCGTCCGCAGCCACGCCGTGATAGTCAGCGATGGTCTGGCGCAACTGCAGCGCGGTGGGGTCGGGGTAAAGCCGCAAGTCGTCGTTGTTGGCAGCCGCGATGGCTGCCAACACCGCTGGCCCCGGGCCGTACGGGTTCTCGTTGGTGTTGAGCTTGACCAGATTGGCCATGCGTGGCTGCTCGCCCGGCACGTAGGGCGTGAGGCTGTGGACGACAGGGCTCCAGTACGTACTCATGGCATCGGTCTTGAGCGAGAGGCTGCTTTTACAAGCTGTGGTTCCGCGGCAAGCATAGGTCCTGGCCGGTGCATCCGTGATTTGACGGACGGCCGCCAAATCGCCGGATGCTATCATTTGCGCACTTTTTCACCGGGCTGATTCAGCCCCAAAACCGCTCATGCGCCGCGCCGAAGCCACCCGAAATACCCTCGAGACGCAGATCCGCGTCGCCATCGACCTCGATGGCACCGGCAAGGGCAGCCTCGACACCGGTCTGCCCTTTCTCGACCACATGCTCGACCAGATCGTGCGTCACGGGCTGATCGACCTCGACGTCAAGGCGTCCGGCGACCTGCACATCGATGCTCACCACACGGTTGAAGACGTTGGCATCACGCTCGGCCAGGCGTTCGCGCAGGCGGTCGGCGACAAAAAGGGGCTCACGCGTTATGGCCACTCTTATGTGCCGCTCGACGAGGCGCTGTCGCGGGTGGTGGTCGACCTATCGGGGCGTCCGGGTCTGGAGTTCCATGTCGAGTTCAGCCGCGCGCGCATCGGCGATTTCGATGTCGACCTCTTCCACGAGTTCTTCCAGGGCTTTGTGAACCATGCCGGGGTGACTCTGCATGTCGACAACCTGCGCGGCCGCAACGCCCACCATCAGGCCGAGACGGTGTTCAAGGCGTTCGCTCGGGCGTTGCGCGCGGCGACCACACCCGACCCGCGTGCGGCCGGCACCATCCCGTCGACCAAGGGCGCCCTCCAAGGCTGACCGACGCTCTCAAGGGCTGATCGCATGACGGGCCGCATCGCGGTGGTCGATTACGGAATGGGCAATCTGCGCTCGGTGGCCAAGGCGCTGGAGTATGTCGCGCCCGGCGCGCGCGTCGAGGTGACAGCCGATGCAGCTGCCATCGCCGCCGCCGACCGCGTCGTTTTCCCGGGCCAGGGCGCCATGCTCGACGCCATGCGCGAGCTGCGCGCCCGCGACCTTGTGACCGTGCTGCGCGACGCCATCGCGGCCAAGCCCTTCCTCGGCATCTGCCTCGGCTTGCAGGCGCTGTTCGAACACTCCGAGGAGGGCGATTGCCACGGGCTGGGCATCCTGCCCGGACGGGTGCGTCGCTTTGCCCCGCCGGCCGGCGCCCACAGCGGTGGCGAGCGGCTCAAGGTTCCGCACATGGGTTGGAACACCGTCACGCAGACGCCGCAGGCTGGCGGTGTCCACCCGCTATGGCAAGGTATCGCCGACGACAGCCGTTTCTATTTCGTCCACAGCTACTACGTCGAGCCGGCCGACCCGGCCCTGGCCGCCGGCACCAGCGAGTATCCCGGGCGGTTTTGTTGCGCAGTTGCGCGGGAGAGCCTGTTCGCCACACAATTCCATCCAGAAAAAAGCCAAGCGGCCGGGCTTGCCCTGCTGCGTAATTTCGTAAACTGGGATGGTCGATCTGTCTGAGCCGCGTCTGCGGTTTCCCCTTGTGCCCCAAACGGCCTAGCTCCACCGTGTCCATCCCATGCTTCTGATCCCGGCCATCGATCTCAAAGACGGTCACTGCGTGCGTCTTAAGCAGGGCCTCATGGAAGATGCCACAGTGTTCTCCGAAGAACCGGCTGCCATGGCTGCGCACTGGGTGGCGCAGGGCGCGCGCCGCCTGCACCTGGTCGACCTCAACGGTGCGTTTGCCGGCGTGCCCAAGAACGAGGCGGCAATCAAGGCTATCGTCGAGGCGGTGGGCGACGACATCCCCATCCAGCTCGGCGGCGGTATCCGCGACCTCGACACGATCGAGCGCTATCTGGACGACGGCATCAGCTACGTCATCATCGGTACTCAGGCGGTCAAGACGCCGGGTTTCCTGTCGGACGCCTGCTCGGCCTTTCCCGGCCACGTGATGGTCGGGCTGGATGCCAAGGACGGCAAAGTGGCAATCGACGGGTGGTCGAAGATGACCGGCCACGATGTGCTCGACCTCGCGCTCAAGTTTCAGGACTACGGCGTCGAAGCGGTGATCTATACCGATATCGGTCGCGACGGCATGCTCAGCGGCGTCAACGTCGAGGCCACGGTCAAGCTGGCTCGCGAGCTCACCGTGCCAGTGATCGCCAGCGGCGGCATCACCGGGCTCGACGACGTGCGCAACCTCTGCGCGGTCGAGCCGGAAGGCATCATGGGCGCCATCACCGGCCGCGCCATCTACCAAGGCACGCTCGACTTT
>RFSW01000106.1 GCA_009923755.1 Betaproteobacteria bacterium
CTGGCGATGTACATCCAGGGGGTCGAGAACGTCTTCGATCTGGTCTGGACCGACGGTGTGAAGTACGGCGATGTCTACCACCAGAACGAGGTCGAGCAGAGCGCCTACAACTTCGAGCACAGCGATGTGGGTTTCCTGCTCAGCGCATTCAGCGCTTATGAGCAATCGGCACAAGCACTTATGGAACAATCGCTTGCATTGCCTGCTTATGAGCAAGTCTTAAAAGCGGCACACACCTTCAACCTGCTGGACGCGCGTGGCGCCATCAGCGTGACTGAGCGTGCCGCTTACATGGGTCGCATCCGTAATCTGGCCCGTGCTGTAGCGGCGAGCTATGTCGACAGCCGCGCGCGCTTGGGTTTCCCGCTGGCGCCGCGCGCGTGGGCCGATGAGGTGCTGGCCAAGCGCGAGGCTGTGGCATGAGCGTGGTTCGCTCGCTGCTGGTCGAGTTGCTCTGCGAGGAGCTGCCGCCCAAGGCGCTTTTGAGATTGTCCGAGTCATTTGCGCAGACGCTGTCTGCGGAACTTGCGTCGGCCGGGTTGTGCACAGCCGGTACGGCAGTGACGCCGTTCGCTACACCGCGCCGGCTGGCCGTGCACATCGCCGGAGTCGCTGCCCGCGCTGATGACAAGCCTCTGCGGCAGAAACTGATGCCGGTGGCGGTCGGGCTCGATGCCGCTGGCCATCCGACGCCGGCGCTGCAGAAGCGCCTGGCCGCGCTCGGCCTTGGCGACGTCGCGCCTGAGCGCTTGATCCGTGGGGCCGACGGTAAGGCCGAGAGCCTGTTCGTAGACACCGTAGTGCCGGGCGCGGGCTTGGCCGATGCGCTGCAAAAGGCGCTTGATGCCGCCATCACCCGTCTGCCCATCCCCAAGCTGATGCAGTACCAGCTCGAGTCTGGTTGCGACCGGCCTGGCTGGACATCGGTGAGTTTCGTGCGGCCCGCGCATGGTCTGGTCGCGCTGCATGGCGCTGACGTGGTCGCCGTGGGCGCGCTGGGTCTGCAGGCCGGTCGCGTGACACGCGGTCACCGCTTCGAGTCCAAGCTGCCGCAGATCGAATTGCGCGATGCCGACGACTACGCCGCGCAACTGTCGGAGCAGGGTGTGGTGGCGTCGTTTGCCGAACGTCGCGCGCTGATCGTCGCGCAGCTGGCCGCCGCGGCAGCCGCGGTCGGAGGGGGTGTGCGCCCGATTGACGACGAGGCGCTGCTGGACGAGGTCACGGCGCTGGTCGAGCGGCCCAACGTCCTGGTCGGGCAGTTCGATCCGCAGTTTCTCGCCGTGCCCCAGGAGTGCCTCATCTTGACCATGAAGGCGAACCAGAAGTATTTCCCGCTGGTCGAGGGCAACGGACAGCTGACCAACCGCTTCCTGCTGGTCTCCAACATCTCGCCGGCGGACCCGTCTGCGGTGATCGCAGGCAACGAACGCGTGGTGCGCCCGCGTCTGGCCGACGCACAGTTCTTCTACCAACAAGATCGCAAGGTGTCACTCGCGGAGCGCGCTGAAGGGCTCGACCGCGTCGTCTACCACAACAAGCTCGGCAGTCAAGGCGAGCGCAGCGCCCGGGTGTGGGCCATCGCCCACGCCATCGTCGAGCAGTTGCGCATGGCTACGGTTCCCTACACCCCCGAGGCCAAGGACGGGTTCGATGTACTCGAGTCCAAGACGCTTGAGGCGGCACGTCTGGCCAAGGCCGACCTGCTCACCGACATGGTTGGCGAGTTCCCCGAGCTGCAGGGTGTGATGGGTGGCTACTATGCCCGCCACGAGGGTCTGCGTGATGGCGTGGCCATCGCCATCGAAGACCACTACAAGCCTCGCTACGCGGGGGATGTGCTACCGCGCAACCACACCGGTACGGTGCTGGCATTGGCTGACAAGCTGGAGACCCTGGTCGGCCTGTTCGGTATTGGCGAGAAGCCGAGCGGTGACCGCGATCCCTTTGCGCTGCGGAGGCACGCGCTGGGCATCGTGCGCATCCTCACCGAGAAGAACCTGCCACTCGAATTGCCGGCGCTGGTGGCGGCGGCAGTGCCGGTCTTCGGTGAGCACATCAGCGATCCGTCCGAAGCAGTCCTGGAGTTCTTCCACGACCGCCTGGCCGTGCTGCTGCGCGAGCAGGGCTACACCGCGCAGGAGGTCGACGCGGTGCTGGCGCTCAAGCCGACGCGGCTGGGCGACATCCCCAAGCGTCTCTCGGCGGTTCGCGCCTTTGCAGCGCTGCCCGAGGCAGCGGCCTTGTCAGCGGCCAACAAGCGCGTCGGCAACATCCTCAAGAAGGCCGAGCAGGTACCGGCGCACGTCGACCCGGCGCGCTTTTCCGAGCCTGCCGAGCAGGCCTTGCATACAGCGCTGCAGGCTGCGTTGCCGACTGCCGACGCGGCACATGAGCGAGGCGACTACACCGCTGCCCTGCAGACTCTGGCTGCCTTGCGTGCGCCGGTGGACGCTTTCTTTGACGGCGTGATGGTGAACGCCGAAGACCCGGCGTTGCGCAACAACCGGCTCGCATTGCTGGCGCACCTGCATGCCGCGATGAATCGTATCGCCGACTTGGGCAGGCTGGCGGCGTGAGCGAGGACCGTCTGGTCATTCTCGACCGGGAGGGCGTACTCACCGAATGTGTCGCGCCTTTTATGCGTTCGCCCGAGGATTTCCGCCCCATACCCGGCGCGCTCGAGGCCATCGGGCGCCTCAACCAGGCCGGCTACCGGGTGGTGGTCGCCAGCAATCAGGCCGGCGTGGGCCGTGGCCTGTTCGACATGGCCACCGTGAATGCCATCCACGACCGTATGCACCGTGCCGTGACCGCGGTGGGCGGTCGCATCGATGCAGTGTTCTATTGCCCCCATCCCGAGGAAGCCGGCTGCGCTTGCCGCAAGCCGGCCACCGGTCTGTTCGACGAGATTGCTGAGCGCTACGGCCTGAGCCAGCTTGCCGGTGTCGCCGCTGTCGGCGACAGCATCCGCGACCTGCTGGCGGCCAGCCGCGCCGGTGCCCAGGCGGTGCTGGTGCGTACCGGCAAGGGCCGCGAGACAGAGGCTGCTGGAGGCTTGCCGCAGGGCGTACTGATTTACGACGACCTGGCGGCCTTCGCCGACGTCTGGCTCGCTCAGCGCGGCTGAGGTGAGCGCGCCGCCGCGTCGACTGGCCTGTCTGGTGTTTGCGGCCGGACAGCTGCTGATGACCGTGGTGTTCGCGGTGGCTTCTCTGTTCACCGCGCCTCTGCCGCTGCTCTGGCGTTACCGCTTCATCACCCAGTGGTGCCGTTACGTCATCTGGTCGGCCAGGGCCTTGTGCGGCGTGCGCCACGTGGTGAGCGGGGCAGAGCACATCCCGGCCGCACCGGCGGTCTATCTGAGCCGTCATGAGTCGGCTTGGGAGACCCTGGCGTTCAGTCAGATCCTGCCGCCGCATGTCAATGTTCTCAAGCGGGAACTGCTGCGTATCCCCTTCTTCGGTTGGGGGCTGGCCCTGCTCGCACCGATCGCCATCGACCGCTCAGCCGGGCGCGCCGCCCTTCGTCAGTTGGAGGCGCAAGGTCGCGAGCGGGTGGCGCGCGGCTTTTCGGTGGTGATTTTCCCCGAGGGCACCCGCAAGCCGCCGGGCGAGCCTGCCGAATTCTTCATCGGGGGTGCTTGGCTCGCCTGCCGTTTGGGTCTGCCCGTGGTGCCGGTGGCGCACGACGCCGGCAGCCGCTGGCCACGCGAAGCGCTTTGGAAGCGGCCGGGCACCGTGCACGTGGTCATCGGGCCGCCGATCCACACCGCTGGACGCAGCGCTGCGGCCGTCAATGCGGAGGCCAAGGCTTGGATAGACCATCGCTGCGCTCAACTCTCCGCTGGCGACGCACACGCCGGACCTGCTAGGTCGTGATGCGGACCTGTGCCAGGCAACGCTGACCAAGAAGCTCTGCCCGCCCTACAATCGTCACCCTGTCATCTGCGAGGGAATCTCATGCGCATCCTTCACACCATGCTCCGTGTCGGCGATCTCACACGCTCAATCGACTTCTACACCGGCGTTCTCGGCATGCAGGTGCTTCGCCAGTCGGATTACCCGGACGGCCGCTTCACGCTGGCCTTCGTGGGCTACGGGGATGAACAAAGCGGCGCCGTGTTGGAACTCACTCACAACTGGGACACGCCGGCCTATGACCTTGGCAATGCGTACGGGCACATCGCGATCGAAGTGGACGACGCCTACGCCGCCTGCGACGCGGTGACAGCCAGAGGTGGCAAGGTGATCCGGCCGGCTGGTCCGATGAAACATGGCAAGACAGTCATCGCTTTTGTCGAGGACCCTGACGGTTACAAGATCGAGTTCATCCAGAAGGGCACCTGGGGTCATTAGTCGCACAGCCGCACCCCTCCGCGCCTCGCCCCGTTGGCATGTGGGGGCGTTGAAAGGGCGTGTTGGGCGAGGGGCCGCGTGTCACGCGTCAGCAACGAGGACTGGTGACACTAGCGAACGTTATAGAAGCGTTTCAGTCCCACAGCAGGCACACCCCGGATACAGGCGGTGGCCTTGAGGAGGAAATCATGGATGACGTTGGCCGCTCACCCAGCGGATATAGCCTGGTGCGGTTGTCGGCGCTGCGCCGCGCCAGTTTGGCGCGCAAGCTCACGCCCGAGCAGTACCGCATCATGATTGATCACGGTACCGAGCGGCCCTTTTGCGGCGGCTTGCTCAATGAGAAGGGTGCGGGGGTGTTCGCCTGTCGCTTGTGCGGCTTGCCCTTGTTTCATAGCGAGACCAAGTTCGATTCCGGAACCGGATGGCCCAGCTTCTACAGGGCCTTTGACGACGCACATATCGAGCGCATCGACGACCGCAGCCACGGCATGTTGCGCACGGAGATCCGTTGCATGCGCTGCGACAGCCACCTCGGGCATGTCTTCCCCGATGGCCCGCCGCCGACCTTCGAGCGCCACTGTCTCAATGGCGCTGCCCTGGAATTCTTCGCTGAGGGGGTCGAGATCCCGCAGAGCGAAGCCGGCTAATGCCCATCGCTAGGGCCGATGACGCCTGTGCCGCGCGCGGCGGGGCAGCGCTCAGACGTGCGCGAGGCGGATGAAGTCCGCCGGCGACAGTTGTTCCGCCCGCGCGCCCGGTTCGACCCCTGCTGCGCGGATGCGGGTCTCGTCCAGAAGACTGGAGAGGGCGTTGCGCAGGGTCTTGCGGCGCTGTCCGAAGGCCGCTGTCACCACCGCTTCGAAGCGCACCGGGTCGGCGATGGCAGGTGCCGAGTCTCCCAGCGGTTGCAGCACCACCACCGCCGAGTCGACCTTGGGGGGCGGGTTGAATGCGCCGGGCGGCACACTGCACAGACGGTACATATCAAAGCGCACTTGCAGACCGACGGAGAGCCGCCCGTAAGCCGGCGTGCCGGGCTCGGCCACCATGCGGTCGACCACCTCCTTTTGCAGCATCAATACCATCCGTTCGATGTGCTGCGCGTAGTCGGCGAGGTGAAAGAGCAGGGGCGTCGAGATGTTGTAAGGCAGATTGCCCGCAACCTTGAAACGCTCGCCGATGCGTGCAAAGTCGAAAGCCAGCGCATCGGCAGCATGCACCGTGAGCCGCTCCGCCAAGGCATGAGCTTGCCAGTGCGACACCAGATCGCGGTCGAGTTCGACCACCTGCAGGTGGTC
>RFSW01000107.1 GCA_009923755.1 Betaproteobacteria bacterium
TGACGTCCACTCCGCCGGGCGTCTGCTGGATGCGTATGCGCGCAGTCTCGAGATCGGGCAGGGTGTTGTCGATGCGGGGTGCAGTAACGCGGACAGTCTCGGCGCGATGCTCAGCGAGCACCGCAGAAGATCCGAGCGCGAGACTCAACGAAGAGACGGCAAGTACAAATCGTGAGCGCTGAGGCTTGTCGAGCTGACGAACTACCCCCGAACTGGGAGCGTCTTTGAGGATATTCATGTCTGGCTCCGGGGCGACTCGCCGCCGCCCGTTCCGTGATGGAAAACGCACCTGCGGCAAGCGCGGTGCGACCGTCAAGGACTCAAGCCAGCGGTGGGGCGCGCGGCGGGTGAGCGCGCGGCAGCGCGCGTGCGATCGGGGTTTCGGTCGGGCGGGCTGAGCCCGTGATCTCGGCCGGCAAAAGCACTATGCCTCGAGCCGATGGTGTCGCATCGTCGATCGCTTGCTGCGCGACCGTGCAAAGCTGGCACTGCGGCGTAGCCAGTTTGCCACTCTCCTCGCTGCCCACCTTGCTGGCAGAGCAGATGACGGCCCCCGGCACCCCGGGGTCGATGCGCATCATCGCCTGCGCCGCGATCGGCGCGACCAGCAGCGCCAGCCAAGCGACGCAACCCAGCACCCCGCCGATCAGGGACCGGCAGCGTGGCGAGGTATGGGCATTTGTTCTGGACATCGTCCAGAAGAGTAACTGCGCCGGCGGCCTACCGCAAGCGGCCGGGACGGAGGCTGTGGCTCCCGCTACACCCCGAAGTATTTGGCCTGCGGGTGGTGAGCAACGATCGCGGTGGTGCTGTCCTCCGGCCAGAGTTGGTCCTCGTCGCCAAGCACCACACCGATGCGGTCTGCATCCAGCAGCATCAGAATCTTGTCCTGGTCGGCCAGATTGGGGCAGGCCGGATAGCCGAAGGAATAGCGGCTGCCGCGATAGTCCTGCTTGATCAAAGCCTCAAGGTCGCGCGACTCCTCGCTCTGGAAGCCCAGTTCGACGCGGACGCGCTTGTGCACCCATTCGGCAAGGGCCTCGGCGCCCTCGGCGTTGAGGCCGTGCCAGTAGAGGTACTCCTGGTAGGCATCCTTGACGAACAGGTCTCTGGCGAAGTCGGAGGCACGCTGGCCCACTGTCACCAACTGGAATGCCACCACATCGCGCTCGCCGCTGTCGATGCTGCGGAAGAAGTCGCTGATGCAGAGCCGCCGCTCGGTGGTTTGGCGCGGAAACGGGAAGCGGCAGAGCTCTTCGTGGCTATCGGGCGCGGCATAGATCACCAACTCATTGCCGACCGCGTTACAGGAAAAATACCCGTAGATGGCCTTGGGTTCGAGGATGCCTTTGTCCTCCGACTCGGCCACCAGGCGCTTGAGAATAGGCTCGCAATTCTCGCGCGCGTAATCCTTGTACGCGTCGACTTTGCGGCCTTGCGGCTTGAAGCCCCACTGGAATTTATACAGCGTGGTGCGGTTGATATAAGGCAGCAGCGCCTTGAGCGGGATCTGCTCGATACACTTGGTGCCCCAGAACGGTGGCGCCGGTACCGGATTGTCGGCGGCGACCACCGGGGAGCGGTCGGGGGAGGCAGGCGGGCTGTCGGACATGGGTCGATCAGGTTTGAGGGTGTGGCGCGGTCGAGGCCGGCGGTCGGGGCTGCGGCGTGCGCGGGGGCAGACTATAGCCGAGACGCGGCGGTGTCCCGTCCCGGCTCGCCGATCTGCGGCGCGAGGCGAACCAGCAGTACGGCGGCGACCGTCTTGAGCACGATAGGCGTGAAGGCGTAGACGGCCGCGAGCGCAGCCAAGCCATCGGCCTCGCGTTGTCCGGCCTGATAACCCAGAGACTCGATCATGGGCAGGGCAAAGCCGGCAGCGATCGCCAGGCTGAGCTTGTTCATCAGCGTCCACCAGCCGAGACATGCGCCAGCCCGCTCGCTGCCCGGTGGGTCGGCCGCGAGCAAGGCGGCAAGCCATGCTGCCGGCACCACCAGCTCGGAACCCAAGGCCAAACCTGCCACCACGCACAGCACAAAGTAGGGCCCGGTCTCGCCAGCACCAAGAAAAGGTGCGATGAGGAACGCCAGCACGGTGAGCACCAGCCCGAGGAACCAACTGCGGGCAAAGCCGATGCGCCGGGTCGCTGCCGTCCATGCCGGCAGGGACGCGACCGCGCAGAGAAAGTAGGCGGCAAAGAATTGCTCCTGCATGGCCTCGGCCTCGAGCACATCGGCGATGTAAAAGGTGCCGAGCGTGGCGGCGACCGCGGTGGCGATGGCACTGATGGCGAATAGTGTCAGGAGTCCGCGGAAACGGGGCTCGCCAACAGCCGCCTTGAGTTGACCGAACACCGGCATCTGCACCGGCGCCCGGCGTAACACCGGCAGTGGCGCCCACACCAGCGCGGCAAGGGCGCCGAGCCCGATCAGCGGCCAGACCACCCCGACCAGACTGCGCAAACCCGCGCCGAGCGTATCCGCCAGCATGGTGGGCAGCACCGAGGCTGCCACGATGCCGACCAGGATGAAGAACTCGCGCAGCGCCACGCCCTGAATGCGGGCCGGTTCGCTGATATCCGCGTCGGCCAGCCATGCTTGGTAGGCGATCGTCGCCACCGAATAGCCGAGCGTCACCAGTGCCAACGTGGCTGCCAGCCAACCGAGCCCGGCATCATCCGGCGGCTGGAACAAGCCGCTGAAGCCCACGCCGAGCACCACCAGCGCGACTGCGATCACTGGCCGGCGAGGCACGCGGTCGGTCCAGGCGCCGATGAACGGGTCGATCAAGGCATCGAGCAGGCGCAGGGCTAACAACAGTCCGCCCAGCAGGCTCAAGGAGAGCCCGGCGTGCTCAGCGTAGAAGCGCGGCACGTGGAGATAGATCGGTAGCGCGGCAAAAGCCAGCGGCACGCCGAGTAGCCCAAAGGCAGCCAGCCGCAGGGTACCGGGGTGCGGTCGCGGTACGCCGGTGCCGGCCGCGGCATCGCTCACGTGTGCGCCCTCATACGTGCATCAACTCGAACTGGTGAACGTCGATGGAACCGGCGGTGAAGCCCGCCTCGCAGTAGGCCAGGTAGAAGCGCCACATGCGGCAAAAGCGCTCGTCGTAGCCCATGCCAATCACCGCGTCGTGCACGGCGACGAAACGGCGGTCCCATTCGGCCAGGGTGCGGGCGTAGTCGCTACCGAAGGCCAGGTCGCCATCGACACGCAGGCCCGCCTGCCCGGCCAGCCGAGCAAATACGCCGGGTGAGGGGAGTTTGCCGCCCGGGAAGATGTAGCGCTGGATGAAGTCCGTGCCCTTGCGGTAGGCCGGGAAGAGGTCGTCGCGGATGGTGATGGTCTGCACCACCGCTCGCCCGCCCGGCTTGAGGCAGCGCGAGACTTGCGCGAAGTAAGATGGCCAATAGGCCTCGCCAACCGCCTCGAACATCTCGCAGGAGACGATGCGGTCGAAGGTCTCGGTGACGTCGCGGTAGTCCCGCAGCTCGAAACTGGCGCGGTCGGCCCAGCCGCCTCTTTGCGCGCGCTCCTGCGCAAAAGCCAGTTGCGCGGGCGAAAGCGTGATGCCATGCACGTGCGCGCCGAACTCGGTGGCGGCGATCTCGGCCAGCCCGCCCCAGCCGCAGCCGATCTCGAGCACGCGATCGCCAACCTGCACACCGGCGCGCACGAGCATGCGTCGCACCTTGGCGCGCTGGGCGTCTTCCAAGCTGAGGCCCGTACTCGCTGCAGCCTCACCGGCGCAGTTCTCGCCGAACCAAGCCGAGGAGTAGGTCATGGTCGGGTCAAGCCAGAGTCGGTAAAAATCGTTGCCGAGGTCGTAGTGCGCCTCGATGTTCTTCCTTGCACCGCGTCGCGTATTGGCGCGAAACAGCGTCCATAGCTTGTGGCCGAGCAGAAACAGAACTTCGCCGTGCAGGCCGCGGGCGATGGCATCGCGCTCTCGCGCCAGAACCGTCAGCAAGGCGGCAAGGTCGTCGACCGACCAGCGACCGTCCATCCAGCATTCGGCAAAGCCGATGTCGCCGTAGGCCAGCGTATGCCCGAACACGGATTCATCACGAATCGTCAACTGTGCCGCCAATGGCCCGCTTCCGAGGTCCTGCGTCACGCCATCGGGAAAGGTGACGCGCACGCTGCCGGATCGCAGAGCGCCAAGCAGCATGGCGAACACCCGGCGCGCGCGCGAGGCGCGACCGGTTTTGGCAAGCCCGGGGGTCTGCAGACCGGCTACGGGCCGGGTAAGGCTCATCAAACAGTCTCCGCAATACGGATCATCGTACGAGTCCTCTCGCACTCACGAGGTCAGCTGCTGGGGCGGTGGCGGCTTGCGAAAGAAGGTCGCGCCCCGCAACCACAGGCGCAAGGCTTGCCAGTGGATGCGCCAGACGATGCCCACCGTGAGCAACGGAAACCCGATCAGCCAGCGTCGTACGCCGCGGCTGTCCAGCGCCTCGAGACGGCCGCCGATACGCGTTCGCAGCTGCAACTTGCCATCATCCCAGTAATCGATGTCAATCGCGCTAAGCCCGTCGCGCTGGTCGAAGCGAAAGCGGTACTCGCCGCTCACCGGGAAGAACGGCGACACATGGAAGACTTTGCGCGCCGGCAATTCCTGCTGGTGGTCGATCGGCGCCAGGTCATCGGGCACCACCCAGTAGTTGTGACTCTCGCCAAAGGTATTGTTGACCTCGGCGAGCACGGCACGCAGGCGTCCGTCGCGGTCATGACAAAGAAAAAAGCTGACCGGGTTGAAGACGAAGCCGAACACACGCGGGCAGGTCTGCAGCACCACCTCGCCGTCGCAAATGTCCACCAGACCCCGCCCGCGCAGGAGGTCGCGGATCCAAGGCAGCAGCGGCGAGCCGTCGCGGGCGCCATGGTCGCGGCTATGGAGGGCGAGCAGCCCTGCGCGATCGACACCAAGCCCGCTGACGCGCAGCGTCTGCCATTGCGACAGCGGCACGCGCACGAAGCGAACCGGGTAGGTGAAGCGGTGCAGCCAGGGACGTTGCCGTTGGTGCATCACCGCACCCGAACCGATGGCTGGCGCAAGTTGGAGGGTGGGCCCGGTCATGTTGATGCCGAGGCGCGCCGGCTCACGGCGTCTGCGCTGACCCACGGCGGCACGATACCAAAGCTGCGCGCGACGTTGACTGCGGAGCGCAGGCCGTCTTCGTGGAAGCCGTAGCCAGTCCAGGCGCCAGCGAACCATATCCGGTCGCGGCCCTGAATAGCCGGCAAGCGCTCTTGGGCGGCAATCGCTGCGGTGTCGAACACGGGATGCGAATAGTGGATCTCGCGCCAGGTGAGCGCCGGGTCGGGATCGCGGCATGGGTTGAGCGTGACCACCACCGGGCGCTGGAAAGGCAAGGGCTGGAGCTTGTTGATCAGATAGCTCACCGCCACCGGAGCATCGCTCGCTGTGCGGGCCGCGGCACCGGCGCTGGCAAGGTAATTCCATGCTGACCACACCTTATGCCGACGCGGCAGCAAGGCCACATCCGAATGCAGAAGGGCGCGATTGGGTTGGTAACGCAC
>RFSW01000108.1 GCA_009923755.1 Betaproteobacteria bacterium
CCGCATCAAGAGTGACTATGTCGAGCCTGTGGACGACAAGAAGCTGATCAATGAAGCGATCAACGGCATGCTACAGGGGCTCGACCCGCACTCGGCTTACCTCGATCCGGACAGCTTCAAGGAGTTGCAGGCGGGCACCCAAGGTGAGTTCGGTGGCCTTGGCATCGAGGTCGGCATGGAAGATGGCGTGGTCAAGGTGGTGTCACCCATCGAGGACTCACCTGCCGCGCGCGCCGGTCTTAAGCCGGGTGACCTGATCATCAAGCTCGACGACACGCCGGTGAAGGGTATGACCATCAACGATGCGGTCAAGCGCATGCGCGGCAAGCCCGATACCGACATTTTGCTGACCATCGTGCGCAAGGGCGAGGCCAAACCGTTCACGGTCAAGCTCACACGTGCGGTCATCAAGACGCAGAGCGTCAAAGCCAAGATGCTCGAACCGGGCTATGGCTTCATCCGCATCACGCAGTTCCAAGAGCACACCGGTGAGGACCTCGCCAAGGCGATCCGCAAGCTCTATACCGAGAATCAGGCCGACCTCAAGGGTCTGGTGCTCGACCTGCGCAACGATCCAGGCGGTCTGCTGAACGCGGCGGTGGGGGTGTCGGGCGCGTTCCTGCCAAAGAACTCCTTGGTGGTCTACACCGACGGCCGCACCGACGATTCCAAGATGAAGCTCTACAGCGTCCCGGAGAGTTATGTCCGTGGCGGTGCCGACTATCTGGCCGACCTGCCTGCCGGCATCAAGAGCGTACCGATGGTGGTGCTGATCAACGGCGGCTCGGCCTCGGCCTCGGAGATCGTCGCCGGCGCCCTGCAAGACCACAAGCGCGCTGCGGTGATGGGCACACCGAGCTTCGGCAAGGGCTCGGTGCAGACCATTCTGCCGCTGGGCAGCAACAGTGCCATCAAGCTCACCACTGCGCGCTATTTCACGCCGAATGGTCGTTCGATCCAGGCCAAGGGCATCACCCCGGACATCGCTGTGGAAGACCCCAGCAGCGACGGCGCCGGCCGCGTGCGCGAAGCTGACCTGCAGCGCCACTTGGGCAACCCCAATGGCGACGCGGAGAAGAAGGGCGACCCGGCCAAGCCCGCCAAGCCTGCCGAGGCAGCGAAGGGCGGAGAACCCGGCAAGCCCGCGGCACCGGCCAATCCGCTCGGCCAGCCGCCAGCGCAGGCGCCGGTCGAGTTCGGCTCAGCAGACGACGGTCTGACCAAGCAAGCAGTCAACCTGCTCAAAGGCGTCGCCATCATCAAGCCTTAAGACGGCTGCTGCGGTGGACGACCGCCAACTCACGCGTTACAGCCGCCACATCCTGCTCGACGAGTTGGGTGTGGAGGCCCAGGACACATGGCGGCGCTCCACCGCGCTGATCGTGGGCCTAGGCGGGTTGGGCTCGCCGGCGGCGCTCTACTTGGCCAGCGCGGGTATCGGGACACTCGTTCTGGCCGACGGCGACACCGTCGATGCCACCAACCTGCAGCGCCAGGTGGTGCATCGCGAGGCGAGTATCGGCCGCGCCAAGGTCGAATCCGCAGCCGCTACCGTGCGCGAACTCAACCCCGAAGTCCGGGTCGATTGCATCGGTGAGCGACTGCAGGGCGCGCATCTGGCCACGGCAGTGGCCCACGCCGATGTTGTGCTCGACTGCAGCGACAACTTCGCCACTCGCTACGCCTTGAACGCCGCCTGCGCGGCTGCGGGCAAGCCGCTGGTCAGCGGATCGGGCATCGGCTTCGACGGCCAACTGGCGGTATTCGACTTCCGCCGCAGCGACGGCCCCTGCTACCGCTGCCTGTTCCCTGACGACCTCGAAGCCGAGGAGACGCGGTGTGCGGTGATGGGCGTTTTTGCGCCGCTGGTGGGCGTGGTGGGCATCCTGCAGGCCGGCGAGGCGCTCAAGCTGCTGGCAGGTACGGGCCGCACGCTGCACGGCCGCTTACTACTGGTCGATGCCCTGCATACCGGCTTCCGCACCCTCGAACTACCGCCCGATCCCGATTGCCCGGTGTGCCGCCAGCGACCCAGCCGCGCACTCTCCGGCTAAACAGACATCGTTGGGCGCGCAGACTCGCCCAGCATCAGCGGAGCCACCTTAGGCCAACCCTCCAGAGGGTCGCGGCTGAAGCCCGAGCGCACCAGCTGCTGCCAGCGACCCAACACGAAGCACGCCAGAGCATTGGCACGTTCGGCGCTGTCGGTCGCACCGGGGCGCGCCAGACGCAGCGATTGCCGCAAGCTGGCCTCGAGCCGATCGAGCAGCTGGTTGACGCGCGCCTGCAAGCGCGGGTCTTCATGCAGCAGAGCGTCGCCGATGAGGATACGAGCCATGCCGCGGTTACGGCTGGCGAACCCGAGCAGCAACGCGACGATCTGCTCGACTTGACGATCGGCGGCATGCTCCGTCTGCACTTTATTCACCAGCCCGAACAGGGTGCTCTCGATGAACTCGATGAGCCCCTCGTACATGCGCGCTTTGCTCGGGAAATGTCGGTAGAGGGCGGCCTCCGACACACCCAGCCGCGCCGCCAGCGCGGCCGTGGTTATGCGACCGCTGTCGGGCGTCTCGAGCATGTCTGCCAGGGCCTGCAGGATCTGGTCGCGGCGTTGCCCCGCCTGTCGTGCCATGAGGGCCCTCAATAGCCCTTGATGAGCGTACCCACGCCCTGATCGGTGAGGATCTCAAGCAACAGACAGTGCTCGACGCGACCGTCGATGATGTGCACCGACTTGACGCCCGAGCGCGCAGCATCCAGCGCCGAGGCGATCTTCGGCAGCATGCCGCCCGACAGGGTGCCGTCTGCCACCATCTCATCGATGTCGCGCGGGGTGAGACCGGTGAGCAGTTCGCCCCTCTTATCGAGCACCCCGGGGGTGTTGGTGAGCAGCACCAGCTTCTCAGCTCGCAGCACCTCGGCAAGCTTGCCCGCCACCACGTCGGCGTTGATGTTGTAGGTGTCGCCATCGGCGCCAACGCCGATCGGCGCGATCACTGGGATGAAGTCGCCGGTGTCAAGGAACTTGATGATGCTCGGGTCGATGCTGGTGATTTCGCCCACCTGCCCGATGTCGATCATCTTCTGCGGGTCGTCCAGCGCGTGCATCAACAGCTTGTGGGCGCGGATGAACATGCCGTCCTGACCGGTCAGGCCCACCGCCTTACCGCCAGCCTGGTTGATCAGGTTGACGATCTCCTTGTTGACCTGGCCGCCGAGAACCATCTCGACGATGTCCATGGTCTCCTCGTCGGTGACACGCATGCCCTGAATGAATTCGCCCTGCTTGCCGACCTTCTTGAGCAGATTGTCGATCTGCGGGCCACCGCCGTGCACCACCACCGGGTTCATGCCGACCAGCTTGAGCAGCACCACGTCCTGGGCGAATGAGCGTTTCAGTGCCTCATCGGTCATGGCGTTGCCGCCATACTTGACAACGATGGTCTTGTCCTGGAAGCGACGGATGTAGGGCAACGCCTCGGCGAGAACGAGGCCCTTTTGTTCTGGGGTGATGTCGGTCATCTAGAAGACAAAGGCGTTGCGATGCGGCGCGTTGTCCAGTGCCGGGATGCTGGTCTCGAACAGATGGGCATGGGTCACTACACCAGCCTTGCGGGTGTAGAGGCGCGCGTGCATGGCCGGACCCTCGCCAACCACGGCAAACAGGCGCCCGCCGTCCTTGAGCTGCTCAAGCCAGCGGTCGGGAATGAAGGGCACCGAGCCGGTGAGGACAATGGCATCCCAATGGTCAGCGGCGGCGTCGAGCGCGGCGATACCGCAGGCCTTGTGGATCTCGACCCCCTCCACGCCGTTGTTGGCCATGGCGTTGCGGGCGCGACGCGCGAGCTCGCCGTGGATCTCATAGCTGGTCACCGTAGCGCCGGCGCCGGCCATCAGCGCGGCGAGGTAGCCTGAGCCGCTGCCGATCTCCAGCGCCTGATCCCCGGGCTCAAGCTGCAGCGCCTGCAGGCAGCGCCCCTCAACGCGCGGCGGCCACATCGACTGGTCGAAGCCGAGCGGCACTTCGGTATCGACGAAGGCGAGCTTCTGATAACGGATGGGCACGTAGCACTCGCGCGGCACAGCTGCCAACAGATCGAGCACGCGCGTGTCGAGCACATCCCACGGGCGGATCTGCTGCTCGATCATGTTGAAGCGCGCCTGCTCGATAGGCGAGCGCTTGGGCACGTCGGGGGTGAGGGCGGCGGGCGGCATGGGCGTCTCAGTAGCGTCTTGCGGCGGTGGAGTGAGTCTACACCGGGCGCGGCCCCGCTTGGATGACAGCGGAGAGACCACAGGGCGCGATGGGTTGCAAGTTGCGCGGGGGTGGCATACCTTGCATTGAAGAACCACCGGCTGGGGGCGCCTGCATGTGCGGGCTGAGAAGCACCCCTGGAACCTGATCCGGCTCGCACCGGCGTAGGGAAGCCGACTCGCGGGGCGCAGTTTGCGCGCGCCCGCCGCGAGCGACCAGCATGGCTTGTCCGAGCCCAGCGGGTGGAGTCCACTTCAGGAGCCCCGCATGAACGCGCCAGACAAAAACGCCCTCGGCCAAAACGTCCACCTCGCCGCCGAGGCGCTCAACGCCGCCATCAAGCCCTTCCCGGCCAGCGAGAAGGTCTACGTGGAAGGCAGCCGGCCGGACATCCGCGTGCCGTTCCGCAAGGTGAGCCAGAGCGCCACCCACACCCGCGACGGCGACGTGGCCAACCCGGACATTCACGTGTACGACGTGTCGGGCCCGTACACCGACCCGGCCGCCGCCTGCGATCTCAATCAAGGCCTGGCGGCGCTGCGCGCGCGCTGGATCGAGGAGCGCGGCGACACCGAGCTGCTCACCGGCCCGTCGTCGGCGTACGGCCGCGAGCGGCTGGACGACCCGGAGACGGCGAGCCTGCGCTTTGACCATATCCGCGCGCCGCGTCGGGCCAAGGCGGGCGCCAACGTGACGCAGATGCACTACGCGCGGCGCGGCATCATCACGCCGGAGATGGAGTTCATCGCCATCCGCGAGAACCAGCGGCTGGAGGGCATCACCGATGCCGGCCTGCTCGTCCAACACCCCGGTCAGTCCTTCGGGGCGGCGATCCCCAAGGTGATCACACCGGAGTTCGTGCGCGACGAGGTGGCGCGCGGCCGCGCCATCATCCCGGCCAACATCAACCACGCGGAGTCCGAGCCGATGATCATCGGGCGGAATTTCCTGGTGAAGATCAACTGCAACCTCGGCAACTCGGCGGTCACCTCGAGCATCACCGAGGAGGTGGAGAAGATGCTGTGGTCGATCCGCTGGGGCGGCGACACGGTGATGGACCTCTCCACCGGCAAGCACATCCACGA
>RFSW01000109.1 GCA_009923755.1 Betaproteobacteria bacterium
TGGTCGCGATGGGCCGGCGCGCACCGACCTCCACCGACTTCGACAGCGAGGAAGCCGAGAACTTTGAGTCCGCCGAAGGCCTCAGAGACATGAATACACCGGAGTCGTTGCTCGCTACGCAGCAGATCGGCGAGACAGTGAACGAAGCGATGGAAGCGTTGCCAGAGGACTTGAGGACCGCAATCGTGTTACGCGAGATCGAGGGTCTGAGTTACGAAGAGATTGCCAGCGTGATGGATTGCCCGATCGGAACGGTGCGTTCTCGCATCTTCCGGGCGCGCGAAGCGATCGCCGAGCGGCTGCGTCCGCTGCTCGGAACCAGCAAAGATCAGAGGTGGTGAAGTGAAGAAAGAACGAATCTCCGAATGGATGGACGGCGAGCTCGACGGCCTGCAAGGTGAACTCCTGCTGCGCCGCCTCGACGACACCGAGACCCGTGCGACCTGGTCGACCTGGCACCTGATCGGCGACACCCTGCGTGGCGACGCGGGCTGTGAGGTGGCTGCACGGGTATCCGCACGGCTTGCCGAAGAGCCGACCGTGCTGGCACCGCGCCCGTTGATCGGCACACAGGTGCGCAATCTCGGCTTATCGATCGCCGCATCGGTGGCGGCTGTCACCGTGGTCGGCTACATGGCGTTGAGCACCAGCGTCGACGAGGGTCGCTACGACCGGCTGCAACAAGCGCAAGTGACGCCGGCGGCGCAGTCGCCGATGGACGACTACCTTGCGCTGCACCAGGGCGAGGCGCGCAACGTCGTGTTCGAACCTGCTTACCGCATGGAGTCGTCACGCTGATGCGTCACGTGGCTTGGCTGCTCGCGCTGGCGGGCGGATTTGCATACGCCGAGCCCGCGCCCATCGATGGCGTCGAGTTGCTGCAGCGTGCCGCGGTGGCCGCCCGCGATCTCAGCTACGTCGGCACCTACAGCTACAGCCGTGGCGACTTCAGCGAGACCACGCGGGTCACGCACCATGGCGACCCCGGGGGTGGCGTCGGCCGCTTCGAGACGCTCAGCGGCAAGCCCAAGGAGGTCGTGCGGGTCGGTCAGGACGTAACCTGGTACATGCACGACATCCGGGTCGTGCGCACCGAGCGGCAATCGTTCCGGCGATTCTTCCCCGAACTGATGCCGCCCGAGCGTGTGCGCACCATCGCGCAGTTCTATGACGTCAGCCGCGTCGGCACCGACCGCATTGCCGGGATGGACTGCGTCAATCTGCTGCTCACCCCAAAAGACAACTTCCGCTACCGCCAGCATATCTGCATCGAACCGCGAAGCGGCTTGCCGCTCCGCGCAAGCACCCTGAATGATCGGCAAGACCGCCTCGAGTCGTTCACCTTCAGTCAGGTTGCCGTGCCCGCCAAGGTCGAGGCCACCGATCTGCGTGCCAGCGCCCGCGACGCCGCCGAGTGGGCCCAGGAGGCGACGACGCAGGGCACCGATCCTGCCAGCAGCGCCTGGTTCTTCCGCGAATTGCCCGCCGGATTCGCAGTGGTCAGCGAGACGCAACGCAGCATGCCGGGCCGCCCTGCGCCGGTGACCCACAAAGTACTCAGCGACGGCATGGTCTGGGTTTCGGTGTTCATCGAACCGCTGAGCAATGTGCCGGCGATGGGGCGGGGTCTGGCCCAGCAGGGCGGTGCAGCGGCCTACTCTCGGCCGGTCGGCAATCACCACGTCACGGTGGTCGGCTTGGTCCCGGTGCCAACGTTGGTGCTCATCGGCGGTGCGTTGACGCCGCGCGGCAGCCATCCCTGAGGTCTCGCCGACCCGTACTTGAACCGGCGGCACAGCGACGCCACCTCAACAGCAGTCACGCAACTCCTTTTGCCCACGCTTTCCAATACACCATGACCACCTTCCGCACCCTCATCGTCGCCGCCACACTCGCTGCGACCCCGGCGCTCGTCGCGGCCGCGCCCAGCAACCTCCCGGATTTCGCCGACCTTGCCGAAAAGCAGGGACCGAGCGTGGTCAACATCAGCACCACCACGACGGTCCGGCAAGAGGCCCGCTCACCGCAGATGCCCAACATCCCCGAGGACGACCCGGCATTCGACCTGTTCCGCCGCTTCTTCCCGCCGGGTCCCGGCGGCCCCCACGGCGGCATGCCGGGCCAGCCGCCGCGCGAGCAGGAATCGCACAGCCTCGGTTCAGGCTTCATCATCAGCAACGACGGCTACATCCTGACCAACGCACACGTGGTCGACGGGGCCGATGAGGTCACCGTCAAGTTCTCCGACAAGCGCGAGTTCAAGGCCCGTGTGATCGGAGCCGACAAGCGCACCGACGTCGCCCTGATCAAGATCGAAGGACGCAGCCTGGCGGCCGTCCAGCTCGGCGACCCGGCCCGGCTGCGCGTCGGCGAGTGGGTGGTGGCGATCGGGTCACCGTTCGGCTTTGAGAGCACGGTTACCGCAGGCATCGTCAGTGCCAAGGGCCGCTCGCTGCCGCAAGAGAACTTCGTCCCGTTCATCCAGACCGACGTTGCCATCAACCCCGGCAATTCCGGCGGACCGCTGTTCAACCTCAAAGGCGAGGTGGTCGGCATCAACTCGCAGATCTACAGCCGCACGGGCGGCTTCATGGGCCTGTCGTTCGCCATCCCCATCGATGTCGCCATGGACATCGCCGAGCAGCTCAAGAGCAGCGGCAAAGTGACCCGGGGGCGCATCGGCGTGGTCATCCAGGAGGTCACCAAAGAGCTCGCCGAGACCTTTGGCCTGCCAAAACCGGCCGGCGCGCTGGTGTCGGCAGTCGATCCCGAGGGTCCGGCCGCCAAGGCCGGTGTCGAGGCCGGCGATATCATCCTCAAATTCAACGGAAAACCCATCATGGTGAGCGGCGACCTGCCGCGCACTGTCGCCAGCGTCAAACCCGGTACCCGCAGCACTCTGCAGGTGTGGCGTAAGGGCGCCGCCCGCGAACTGGGCGTCACCGTGGCGGAACTGGCCGAAGACGAAGGTGCCCCCCAGCGCGGGCCCCAGCGTAAGCGCAGCGACAAGACGCCGCAGAATGTGGGCAAGCTCGGGCTCGGCCTGAGCGAATTGGGCGCCAACCAGCGCCGCCAACTCGACGTCAGAACCGGGGTGGTGGTTGAGGAGGTGTTGCAAGGTGGCTTGGCAGCCAAGGCCGGACTGCGTCGCGGCGACATCATCCTGCAGGTGAACGACGAGGAAGTGAAGTCGATCGAACAGTTCAACCAGCTCCTTAGTCAGTATGAAAAGCGTAAGCGCGTCGCGCTGCGCGTCAAGCGCGGCGACGGCACCTTGTTCGTGCCGCTGCAACTCGACGGAGCCGGCTGACCGCCGCAGCATCGGGCCTGGCTGTTGCGCCGTAGGCGCCGGCAGCCGCGCAAGGGCGCGCTAAGACGCGCCCTTTTTCATCCCGTCCATAGCGCGCATAATGTTTATTATGTCAAGTAGTAGATGCGCTGCCTGATTTGTGCTGGTGCCGGGGACCGGACTCGAACCGGCAAGAGGTTGCCCTCGGCGGATTTTAAGTCCGCTGTGTCTACCAATTTCACCACCCTGGCCTCGCCACCATTCTACCGGCGCGCACACCGATACTCAGGCAGCCCACGGCCCCAAAAGCGTCCCGTGCTTGAGGAGGTCGGTGAGCGCGTCCGCGGCAAGCGGTCGCGAATACAGGTAACCCTGCACGTAGTCGCACCCCAGACGCGCCAGCGTGTCGTGCTGCACCCGTGTCTCCACCCCTTCGGCCACCACCCACCGTCTCGGCAATCTCAGTGCCCGAGTCGTTGGCGCCGATGGTGTCGATGAATGATTTGTCGATCTTCAGGCAGTCGATGTCATGGCGGCGCAGATAGGCCAGCGATGAATAGCCGGTACCGAAGTCGTCGATTGCCACGTGCAGGCCTTCGAGCGCCACCTTGGAAAGGGCCTCGGTGACTCGCGCGCCGGCCTCGAGCAGCAGACCCTCAGTGATCTCCAGCACGATGCTCTCGCCCGGCAATTGCAATTCGTCCAGCCGCGCCCGCCAGGGACTCGGCCCCTCACCACGTGGCAAGGCCGAAAAGGCAAGCGGCGAGCAATTGATCGACAGCACCATGTCCGGCCGGACCTGTTCACGCCAGAAGCGCAACTGCTCCGTGGCCTCGTTGAACACCCACTCATCGATGCGCCCGATCAGGCCATTGCGCTCGGCCACCGGGATGAACTCGGCCGGCGAGATCGGACCGCGTTCGGCATGGTTCCAACGGATCAGCGCCTCGGCGCGCGCCACCCGCCCGCTGCTAAGTTCGACCACCGGCTGATAGACCAGCGTGAATTGATTGTCGTTGAGTGCCTGTCGCAGGTCGCGCGCGATCTGCACGCGATTGAGCGCCCTCTCCTCGAGCTCGGGTTGAAAACGCATGGCGCGGTTGCGGCCTGCAGCTTTGGCTGCGTACATGGCTTGGTCGGCGTGACGCAGGAGTTCGGCGGGACTCTCGCCATCCTCGGGAAAGCAAGCGATGCCGATGCTCGCTGATACATAGCTCGGCTGCGCCGAAAGGTTGAATGGCTGCAGAATCGATTCGAGGATCTTCCGCGCGATCTGATCGACGACTGCCAAGCCCTTGATCTGGCTGAGCAGCACGATGAATTCGTCGCCACCCAGGCGTGCCACCAAGTCGGTCTTGCGCACGCAGGACTGCAGGCGTTGCGAGGCCTCCTTGAGAAGGTGGTCGCCTTGCGCATGACCGATGGTGTCGTTGATGTCCTTGAACTCGTCAAGGTCGATGAACATCAACGCAAAACGGGCGCCCGCCCGGTGGCTGGAGAACACCTCCTGCTCCAGCCGGTACTGGAACATCTGACGGTTCGGCAGGCGCGTCAGTGAGTCGAAATTGGCCTGCTGCCAGACCATCCGCTCCGCCTGCAGACTGCGGCGCAGCAATTGGTACTGCAGGCGCTCGTCGAGGCAGATGCAGACCAAAGCCGGTTGATCGTCGCTGCCGGGCATGAGGAGCAGCCCGCGACACGGAAAATCGATGCCATTGCCGTCGGTCCCCACCAATTGCAAGCGCGCGGCCAGCCAGTTCAGGCTGCAGGAGAAAAGAAAGATCTGGTCAAGCACCGCCTCGCGTGGCAAGGCCACCAGGTCGGACAAAGCGGTGCCTCGCAGATCCTCACGTTCCCGCCCGACGTGCTGCAGGAACGCCGGGTCGGCATATTCGACCGTACCGTCGATGCGCACCAGCAGATGCGGGGAGCTCACCAGTCGCCGCAGCTGGCGCGCTGCGTCGCTCA
>RFSW01000110.1 GCA_009923755.1 Betaproteobacteria bacterium
CGCCGAAGCCAACGAAGGCGCCATCAAGCTGGCCCGCCTGCACGGCCACAACAGGGGCATCACCGAGCCGGCCATCATCGTCATGGAGCGCGCCTTCCACGGCCGCACCATGGCCACGCTGACGGCAACCGGCAACCCCAAGGCGCAAGCCGGCTTTGAGCCGCTGGTGCCCGGCTTCATCCGGGTGCCCTACGACGACCTTGAAGCCGTGCGTCGGGTAGCTGCTGCCAACCCCAACGTGGTGGCGATACTGGTCGAGCCGATCCAGGGCGAAGGCGGTATCCGCGTGCCGGCGCCGCTGCCGGGTTATCTGCAGGGCCTGCGCGAGGTCTGTGACCAGCATGGCTGGCTGCTCATGCTCGACGAAGTGCAGACCGGCATCGGCCGCACCGGCCGTTGGTTCGGCTTTCAGCACACGCCGGTGCTGCCCGATGTACTGACACTGGCCAAGGGCCTCGGCTCCGGCGTGCCGGTCGGCGCCCTGTTGGCGCGTGGTGCCGCCGCCACCACCTTCACCCCCGGCAAACACGGCTCGACCTTTGGCGGCAACCCGCTGGCCTGCACCGCAGCCCTCACCACGCTTCAGGTGATGGCTGACGAAGGTCTGCTCGCGCACGCGCAGAACCTTGGCGGCTGGATCGTAGACGCCTTCCGCGACCGCATCGGCGGGCTGCCCGGCGTGGTTCAGGTGCGCGGGCTCGGCCTGATGATCGGCATAGAACTCGACCGCCCTTGCACACAGCTGGTGGGCGAGGCGCTGGCGCAGGGCATGCTGATCAACGTCACCCAAGACTGCATCATCCGCCTGGTCCCGCCACTGGTGCTCACCGCCGCTGACGCCCGCGCGCTGGTCGACGGCGTCTCCACGCTCGTGAGCGCACTGCTCGTCGGACGCGACCCGGCCCGCATGGCGGCTGCCTGACCCCGCTCCGCGCCTGCTGCCAACCTTATGTCCCAGCGCCCGACGCTCCGCCACTACTTGCAGTTTGCCGACCTCACGCGCGCCGAATACGCCCATGTGTTCGAGCGCACGCGAGTGATCAAGGCGCGCTTCAAAGGCTATGAGCCCTACCACCCGCTTACCGATCGCACGCTGGTGATGATCTTCGAGAAGCAGAGCACACGCACCCGGCTCTCCTTTGAGGCTGGCATGCACCAGCTCGGCGGCAGCGCCATCTACCTCAACACGCGCGACAGCCAACTCGGCCGCGGCGAACCGGTGGAAGACGCAGCGCAGGTGATCTCGCGCATGTCCGACCTGGTGATGATCCGCACCTTCCAGCAGAGCATCATCGAGCGCTTTGCCGCGCATTCGCGGGTGCCAGTGATCAACGGCCTGACCAACGAGTATCACCCCTGCCAGGTGCTGGCCGACCTCTACACCTACTTCGAGCAGCGCGGCGACATCGCCGGCCGCACCGTGGCCTGGATCGGCGACAGCAACAACATGTGCTACACGTGGCTGCAGGCCGCGCGCGTGTTCGGCTTCCACGTCAACATATCGACGCCGCCGGGCTACTCACTCGACCCCAAGCTCACCGCCGGGCTGCAGGACGTGTTCAGCGTCCATGCCGACCCGATGGACGCCGCGCGCGGCTCCAGCATCGTCACCACCGACGTGTGGACCAGCATGGGCTGGGAAGGCGAAGCCGCCGAGCGTGCCGCCGCCTTTGCCGACTGGCAGGTGGATGCCGAGATGATGGCGGTGGCAGCGCCGGACGCCGTGTTCATGCACTGCCTGCCCGCCCACCGCGGCGAGGAGGTTGCCGCGGAGGTGATCGACGGCCCGCAGAGTGTGGTCTGGGACGAGGCCGAAAACCGCCTGCATGCCCAAAAAGCGCTCATGGAGTTCCTGCTGCTGGGGCCGGTGGACCACTAGACGATACCCGTCCGGCGGACTGCCCGCCGGCGATCACACCACACGACACCGATGGCCGACCACAAGCACCCGCTGAACCTTCCCGACACGCCCTTCCCGATGCGCGGCGACCTCGCCAAGCGGGAGCCGGAGTGGCTCCGCGCCTGGACCGAACGCGGCTTGTACGCACAGATCCGCAGCACCGCTGCCGGCCGGCCCAAGTTCGTGCTGCACGACGGTCCGCCGTACGCCAATGGCGACATCCACATCGGCCACGCGGTGAATAAGGTGCTCAAGGACATCATCGTCCGCGCCAAGACACTCGCCGGCTTTGACGCGCCCTACGTGCCGGGCTGGGACTGCCACGGCCTGCCGATCGAGCTGCAGGTCGAGAAGACCCACGGCAAGGACCTGCCGCCGGCCAAGTTCCGCGAGTTGTGCCGCGCTTACGCCGCAGAACAAGTCGAGCGTCAGAAGAAGGACTTCATCCGCTTGGGCGTCCTTAGCGACTGGGACCGGCCCTACCTGACCATGGATTTCCGCACCGAAGCCGACATCGTCCGTGCGCTCGGGCGCATCCAGGCCAACGGCTACCTGGTGGCCGGCGCCAAGCCGGTGCACTGGTGCGTCGACTGCGGCTCGGCGCTGGCTGAGGCCGAGGTCGAGTACGAGGACCGCAACTCGCCGGCCATCCATGTGCGCTTTAGCGCGGTGGACGCCACGGCCTTCGAGCAAGCGATGGGCTTTGCCGCCGCCGGCAAGCCGGTCTCCGTGGTCATCTGGACCACCACGCCGTGGACCCTGCCGGCCAACGAGGCGGTGTGCCAAGCCCGCTACATCGCGCAGGATCTGGGTGAGGAGATCGTCGTCTTTGCCGAAGAGCGCGTCGCCGACATCACCGCCGTGCTCGAGCCGGGCACGCTGGCGCGTACCCTCGGCGGCTGCGCCGGTGCGGCGCTAGAGAATCTGCGCCTGCGTCATCCGTTCTTGGACAAAACCGTCCCGGTGATCCTCGGCGAACACGTCACCATGGACGCCGGCACCGGCTGCGTGCACACCGCACCGGCGCACGGGCTCGAGGACTACACGGTCGGCATGCGCTACGGCCTGCCGGTCGAGAACCCGGTGGCAGACGACGGCAAGTTCGTCTCACGCGTGCCCGAGTTCGGCGGCATGGGCATCTGGGAGGCGCAAAAACTGATCATCGAGCGGCTCCAGACCAACGGCGCGCTGTTCGCGTCGCGGCGGCTGCAGCACTCCTACCCGCACTGCTGGCGGCACAAGACGCCCGTGATCTTCCGCGCCACCCACCAGTGGTTCGTGGCGATGGATCTGCCCGCCAATGGCCACCAGGCCGACGATGCGGTGGGTCCTCGAAGCGACTTTGGAGCGCAGCAACCCGGCGCGAGAGGATCCCACGCGGCGGCGGCCCACGCCTCGGAGAAACACGATGCGGCCTCACTCCGCCAGCGTGCGCTCGAGGCGGTGGCTGCCACGCAGTTCTTCCCCGCCTGGGGCCGCGCGCGTCTGGAGGCAATGATCAGCAACCGCCCCGACTGGTGCGTCTCGCGCCAGCGCAACTGGGGTGTGCCGCTGACGCTGTTCCTACATCGCGAGACCGGCGACCGGCGAGCCGCACCCGCACTCTGCCGATTTGCTCGAGCAGGTCGCCCAGCGCATCGAACAGGCCGGCATCGAAGCCTGGTTCTCGTTGGATGCCGCCGAGCTGCTCGGCCCCGAAGCGGCCAACTACCGCAAGGCCCCGGACACGCTGGACGTGTGGTTCGACTCCGGCGCCACCCACTTTGCGGTGCTGCGCGGCCGCAGCGACCTCGCCTACCCGGCCGACCTCTACCTCGAGGGCTCCGACCAGCACCGCGGCTGGTTCCAGTCGAGCCTGCTCACCGGCTGCGCCATTGATGGCCGCGCGCCCTACGGCGCCCTGCTTACCCACGGCTTTGTGGTGGACGGCAAGGGCATGAAGATGTCCAAGTCCAAGGGCAATGTGGTTGCGCCGCAGAAGGTGATGGACACCTACGGCGCCGACATCCTGCGCCTGTGGGTCGCCGCCACCGACTACTCGGGCGAGCTCTCCATCTCCGACGAGATCATCAAGCGCGTGGTCGAAGCCTACCGGCGCATGCGCAACACGCTGCGCTTTCTGCTCGCCAACACCGCCGACTTCGACCCGGCGAAGGATGCCGTGCCGCTGGATGAGTTGGTCGAGATCGACCGCTACGCCCTGCACCTGCTGGCTGATTTGCAGGCCGAGTGCACGGCGCATTACCAGACCTACGAGTTCCACCGCATCGCCCAGCGCCTGCAGACCTTCTGCTCGGAGGAGCTCGGCGCCTTCTGGCTCGACATCCTCAAGGACCGCCTCTACACCACCACCGCTGACGGCAAGCCGCGCCGGTCGGCGCAGACCGCCCTCTGGCACGCCGCGCGCGTGCTCGCCGGCCTGATGCTGCCGGTGATGCCTTTCACCGCCGAGGAGGTGTGGGAGACGCTCACCGGCGAGACCCACGGCTCGCTGATGCTGCACACCTGGAGCGAACTCGCCGCAGACCTGCCGCGCGACGAGGCGCTCGCCGCCAAGTGGACGCAGATCCGCGCCGTGCGCGCCGAGGTGCAGAAGGTGCTCGAACAGCTGCGCAGCGCCGGCGACATCGGCGCCTCGCTGCAGGCCGAGGTGCACATCGACGCGCCGGCCGAGGCGCATGCCGCACTGGCCACCCTCGGCGGCGAACTCAAGTACGCACTCATCACCTCGCAAGCCTCGCTCGCGCGCATCGATGGCGGGCTCGGCATCCACGCCAAGCCGTCTGCCGCGGCAAAGTGCGGACGCTGCTGGCACTACAGCGACAGCGTCGGCAGGGTGAGTGAGCAGCCGGAGGTCTGCGCACGCTGCGCCGGGCATCTGCGCGGCGACACCGAGGCGCGTCTGTTCGCCTGACACTGCGCGCCATGAACACCGCCCTCGCCCGCCTCGGCCCAGGCCGCTACTTGCTGCTGGCACTGGCCGTGGTGCTGGCGGACCAGTGGACCAAGGCCTGGGTGCTGGCCAGCCTCGCGCCGGGGGACGTGCGCAGCTACGCGCCCTTCTTCGACCTGGTGCTGGCTTTTAATCGGGGCGCAGCATTCAGCCTGCTGGCCGACCAGCCGGGTTGGCAGCACGTGTTCTTTGTCGGGCTCGCGCTGGGGGTGAGCGTGATTATCGTCTGGCTGCTTGGCCGCCACCGTCAGGAAACCCTGTTCTGCAGCGGCCTCGGCCTCATCCTCGGGGGCGCCGTGGGCAATCTGGTCGACCGCGTGCAGATCGGCGCGGTGGTGGATTTCCTTTCCTTCCACGCCGGCGGCTGGTACTGGCCGGCGTTCAATGTCGCCGACAGCGCCATC
>RFSW01000012.1 GCA_009923755.1 Betaproteobacteria bacterium
GCGGTCAACTACGACTTCTACAAGATCGACCCGGCGCTGTTCGCGCCGGCGGTGGTCTCGGTGACGTCCTACGAGTCGGGCCGCACCTACCGCGCCGGCAAGGCCAACCCGGAACTGCTCGACCAATCCTTTGGTGCCTGAGGCGCCGAAGGTCCTTGTCGCCACCGACGACGCCGGCTGGCACGGCCGGCGTCTCGATGCCGCACTCATCGCGCGCGGGCTCGAACCCGTCACCGCCAGCCTGCGCGACTGCCGCATCGACCTGACGCGGCCGTCCGGTCTCGCCATCCCGGGCTTTGATCGGCTGCCGCACGCGGTGTTCGTGCGCGGCATCTCGGGCGGTTCACTGGAGCAGATCACGCTACGGCTGGACGTGCTGCATGGGTTGCAGGCGCTCGGCGTGCCGGTGTTCAACCACGGCCGGGCGATCGAGAAGAGCGTCGACAAGGCTATGACCAGCCTGCTGCTGCACCGCGCCGGCATCCCGACGCCGCCGACCTGGGCCTGCGAATCGCGCGAGCAGGCGCAAGCCGTGGTCGATGCTGAGACGGCGGCCGGGCATGGCGTGGTGGTCAAGCCGCTGTTCGGCTCGCAGGGCATTGGCGTGCAGCGCGTGGCTGACCGCCAGTTGCCACCGCCAGAGGGCCTGCGCCACGCCTACTATCTGCAGCGGTTCGTGGATACCAGCGAGGCCGGCTGGCACGACTATCGCGTTTTCGTCATCGGCCGCGAAGTGGCAGCTGCGATGATCCGCCGCGGCAGCGACTGGATCAGCAACGTCGCGCAGGGCGCGCGCTGCGAGGCGGTACCTGCCGAGGGCGAGCTCGCGCGACTGGCGGTGGATGCGGCAGCGGCGCTCGATATGGATTACGCCGGCGTCGATCTCATCCGCGAGCGCGATGGCCAGCTGATGGTGGTCGAGGTCAACGGCATCCCGGCCTGGCGCGGCCTGCAGTCGGTGTGCGGCTTTGATGTGGCGCAGCAGCTGGTCGATCGCCTGCTGCCGGAGGCGGCCTGATGGCCGGTCCGGCGTCTCTTCAGCGCGCTGTGCTGCGCGCCTGCCGCGCCGACGTCGAGGCGTTCAAGCCGGGCAACGTGGCAATCGGCGCGCCGGCGCATCGCATGACCGCAGAGGATTTTTTGCGCAGCGCCGAGGCGGTCGCAGCGCCGCTTAACGACCCGCAGATGGCGCTCGGCGAGCGCATCGAGGCGGCGGTCGTCGCTACGCTTGCCGCGGTGGGCTGCAACACCAATCTGGGCATCGTGCTGCTGCTCGCGCCGCTGGCCGATGCGGCGTTGCGTGCCGCTGCGGCCGGCGAGCCACCGCCGGCTTGGCGACGCCATCTGCCTGCCGTGTTGGCCGGCACCAGCGTGGCCGACGGCGCGGCCGCCGCGCGCGCTATCGTGCTGGCGCATCCGGCCGGCCTCGGTGCCGCACCGGAGGCCGACGTGAGCGCGGCCACTCCAGTGGGCGCCGATGCCATGGGCGCCGGCTTTCACCACACCCTCACCGAGGCCATGGCGCTGGCGGCTGCTCGTGACCAGATCGCGTGGCAATACGTGAGCGGTTTTGCCACCGTGGTGGGAATGGCGGCGGCTTGCTCGCGGCTGCTCGCCGCCCGGGCTACTCGCGAAGATGCAGTCACCGCGACGTTCCTAAACCAATTGGCCAAGCAGCCGGACACCCATATTCGGCGCAAGCACGGCGAGGTTGTCGCGCAGGCGGTTTCACAGCGGGTGGCCGGGTGTTTGGCGCAAATGCCGTCAGCGCCGCACTGGACGGCGTCGCACGTGCAGGCGCTGGCCGCGCTTCACGACGAACTTGTGGCGAGCGGGATCAACCCAGGAACCACCGCCGACCTGTCAGTTGCGTGCATGTTTGTTACAGAACTGGACGCGATGCACAACTTTTAGGACAATGCCGCGCGTCCAGCCTGCCACTCTCAGGTAGTCTGGGTGTGACGACCCGAATGAACCTTTCCCCCTGTAAACATTGAAGGAGTGCTGGATATGGCAAAGATCGATCGCGTGATGGTGGGCGAGTCCCTGGTTGGTGATGGCAACGAAGTGGCTCACATCGACCTGATCATCGGCCCCCGCGGCTCGGCTGCCGAAGCTGCTTTCTGCAACACGCTGACCAACAACAAGGATGGCTTCACCTCCCTCCTCGCCGTGGTCGCCCCGAATCTGATGTGCAAGCCGGCCACCGTGATGTTCAACAAGGTCACCATCAAGGGTGCCAAGCAAGCCGTCCAGATGTTTGGCCCGGCCCAGCGTGGCGTCGCTATGGCGGTGGCTGATTCGGTCGAAGACGGCACCATCCCGGCTGATGAAGCCGACGACCTGTTCGTCTCGGTCGGCGTGTTCATCCACTGGATGGCTGAAGACGACAAGAAGATCCAAGACTACAACTACACCGCCACCAAGGAAGCTCTGGCCCGCGCCGTCAAGGGCGAGCCGAAGGCCAAGGACGTGGTTGCAGCCAAGGGCACGTCGGCCCACCCGTTCGCCGCCCACTAAGTCGTAGCTCAGCCGCGCCCGTTGCAAGCAGCGGGTGCGGCCGTCCGACAAGACGGCCCGTCAGCAATGGCGGGCCGCCACCGCAAGGGAGTCATCATGGGAATCCTCGACAGCATCCTGGGGGCGCTGGGCCTCAAGTCGCAACCCGCCGCACCGGCGCCAGCACCCGTACCCGCACCTGTTGCCGCTGCGCCTGCTGCCCGGCCAGCCGCCGCCGCGCCAGCCAAGAAGGCCGATGTCAAGAAGATCGACAAAGTCCTGATTGGCGAGTCTCTGGTCGGCGACGGCAACGAAGTCGCTCACATCGACCTCATCATCGGCCCGCGTGGTTCTGCAGCCGAAGCCGCCTTCAATAACAGCCTGACTAACAATAAGCACGGCTTCACTGCCCTGCTCGCTGTGGTCGCGCCGAACCTGATGGCCAAGCCGAACTGCGTGATGTTCAACAAGGTCACCATCAAGGGCGCCAAGCAGGCGGTACAGATGTTCGGGCCGGCCCAGCGTGGCGTTGCCATGGCTGTTGCCGACTCGGTCGAGGATGGCACCATTCCGGTGGACCAGGCCGACGATCTGTTCATTTCGGTCGGCGTGTTCATCCATTGGGATGCTGCCGACGATAAGAAGATCCAGGACTACAACTACCGCGCCACCCGCGAGTCGATCCAGCGCGCTGTTGCTGGCGAGCCGACGGCCAAGGACGTGGTCGCCCAGAAGGGCAAGGCCACGCACCCGTTCGCGGCACACTGAACGGCCGGTCTGCGGGGCGGCGACGCTGCCGCATCCGCCTTCCAGTCTGCGTTCGTCGACCCCCCGATTTTCGGGGGGTTGTTTTTTGTGGCTCAGTCGTGCAGCGCGTTGCTGTGCAGTGCCGTGGCGACCAGTGCTGCCGACGCGCCGGCCGTTTTCAGCGCCTGCAAGTCACTGCGGTCACGCACACCCCCCGCCGCGATCCACGTCCGGTCTCCAGCCTCCGCCATGCAAGCCTTCAGCCAGGCGCTCACCCCTCCGGCCACGCTGCCGACCCGTGTCAGATCCATGGCGATGACCCGCTGCGGCCAGAGATCCGGTCGCTGCGCGATGCCAGATGGGTCGCGTGGACCCGCTGCATCGCAATCGAGCGACAGTAGCCAGTCCCCGGCAGCGCCGTCGTGCAGCGCTTCGAGTCCATCAAGACTGCGCAGCGACTCGCTGCCGACCACCGGCACAAACCCATGCTGGGCCGCAGCCAGCGCCGCTGAGCCACTGTCAAAGCCGGCATCGAGCCAGAGCGGCATCGATGAGGCGCTGCGCAGGGCCGCCAGCAGGGGCCACTGCGGCGGGCCCGAGACGATGGCGTCGAGGTCGGCGATATACGCTGCGGGCGCCGGTGATCCGATGTGTGCGACGGCGCCGAGCAGTGCGCGCAGCACAGCCAGGGGTTCACTGCCTGCAACCAGATCCGAGCGCAGGGGCGCGTAGGATGCGCGTTCGCCCCGCCTCGCGTGCACCACAGTGCCGCTGCGGATGTCGATGACCGGAACGATGTCCATGAAGCTTCTTCTGATCGAGTCGGTGACTGCCGGTGCCTCTGACCGGCCCTTGCAGCGCGGCCTGCTTGAGGAGGCTGAGCTGATGCTGGCCGCCATGGTAGCGGAGACGCTGGCAGGGGCCGGTCCGCGGCGGGCGGGTCTGGCGTCGCGACTGTTGCGGCGGGCTGATTTGCCCTCTCGCGCCCCGGATGCCGAGATCAGGGTGCCAATCGGGGGTTGGTCGGTCGCTTGGCCGGGCGCTCTGGCGGACGTCGATGCGGTGTGGCTGGTGGCTCCGGAGTGCGGCGGCGAGCTGGCAGCCCTGTCGCGCCAGGTCGAAGCCCACGGTGCGCGCCTGCTCGGGCCGTCATCCGCTGCAGTCGTCGTCGCCGGCTCGAAGTCGGCTTGTCACGCGGCATTACTGGGTCGCGTGCGCCAGCCCTGCGATGTCACGGCGGGCGATGGATGGGTCGTCAAGCCGGACGATGGCGTCGCGGCCGAAGGGGTGCGACGCTTCCGGTCCGCTCCCGAAGCGGCCTCCGGCCGTCAAGATATCGTCGGTGGCACGCTTGGACCCACAATGCCCGACATGCCGTCCGGCCAGATTGTTCAACCGTTTGTCGCTGGCGAGGCGCTGAGCCTTTGCGTGCTCAGCGATGGGCAGGCGGCTCGCGTGCTGTCGGTCAACCGTCAGCATATCGCCTGGGGTGCCGATGGCAGGGCGCGTTACTGTGGTGGCGTGACCAATGCCATCGCCAGCCGAGACCGCTTTTTGCCCATGGTGCGTGCGGTACAAGCGGCCATTCCAGGCCTTTGGGGCTGTTGGGGCGTCGATCTGGTCATGCCCGCCGATGGGCAACCGGTCCTTATCGAGGTCAATCCGCGGCTCACCACAGCCTTTGCGCACCTTCGGGCCGCCATCGGTTTCGACCTGCTCGGCGCCTTGCTGGCTCTGGCTGCCGGCCAGCCGCTCGCCTCGTTACCCCAGGTGCCGGCTGGCCATGCGGTGGGGTTTCGCCTGGCCGACGCTGTGGAGGCGGCCTCGTGAGCGCCTGGGTCTGCGGCTGGGACATTGGCGGCGCGCACCTTAAATTCGCATTGCGAGACCCGCTCGGGCGCTGGATCGAGACCGGCCAGCTGCCATGTCCACTTTGGCAGGGCATCGAGCGACTGACCGAGGCGCTGCGGCTGGCGGTCCGCGACTGGCCGGTGCCGCCGCAACAGGTCCACCATGCGGCGACCATGACCGGCGAGTTGGTCGACGCCTTTGCCGGCCGCGCGGCCGGGGTGGCGGCCATTGTCGACTGCAGCGAGTCGGTGTTCCCGGGCGCGGCTTGGCGCTGGTTCACCGTCGACGACACCCTGGTCGACGCCGCCGAGGCGCACCGCCGGCCGCTGGCGCTCGCCTCGGCCAACTGGCTGGTCAGCGCAGCATGCGCAGCCCGGCAGGTCGAGGGTTTGTTCATCGACATCGGCTCGACCACCACGGACATCGTTGCGCTGGCCGGCGGCATGGCGCGGCCACGCGGCCTCAGCGACGGCGAGCGGCTGAACGCCGGTGAGTTGGTCTATCGCGGTCTGGTCCGTACGCCGCTGATGGCGGTCGCGGCCAGCATCGACTGGCGCGGCTCGCGCCGCCCGTTGATGGCCGAGCACTTTGCCACCAGCGCCGATGTGTTCCGACTCACCGGCGACCTCGACGAGGCGGCCGATGCATGGCCGGCCGCTGACGCCGGCGAGAAGACCGTGGCCGGCAGTGCACGACGTATCGCCCGGCTGCTCGGTGAGGACCTCGAGTCGGCGACCCTCGACGAATGGCGCGACGTCGCCGGGCAGTTCGCCGAGGCCATCGTGTCCAACATCACCGCGTCGGCAGTCGAGGTGCTGCGGTCGGTAGAGGCGCGGGGGGCGGGTGCAGACCGGGGGGGTGGTACAGAACCTCCAGGCCAAGAGGGCCGGTGTGTCGTTTGCGCCGGCGCCGGCCACGGCTTGGCGGCACGCGTCGCTGCGCGGCTGGGCTTGCCGGCGGAGGACTTTGCCTCGTTGATCGGTGCGGCCGGGGTGCCGGGTGCGCGCGAGCACGCGCCGGCGCTTGCGCTGGCGGCGCGCTTGTCGAATGCGCTTGCGCCACACCGGCCGGCCGGTTGAGGCTATGGTTACGGGCATGCGAGCGCAGATCCCCTATCGCGAAGACAGCGCCGACCTGTTCGAGGCCATCGCCGATCTGCCGTGGGCGATGTTCATCGACAGCGGCCCCCCCCGTGGCGGCCAGGCGCGCTATGACATCCTCGTCGCCGAGCCGAT
The DNA here is from genome assembly GCA_009923755.1 of Betaproteobacteria bacterium. GTDB lineage: Bacteria > Pseudomonadota > Gammaproteobacteria > Burkholderiales > UBA3065 > UBA3065. Next base: position 6,333 of record RFSW01000012.1, read on the forward strand.
CGTGACCTTGACCACGCGGGGTGCGATGACCGAGATCCGCCGAGGCGAGGCGGTCGAACTGTCCCCGCGCGACCCCTTCGAGTTGCTGCGTGAGGTGCTCGGCCCGCGCAGCCCGGTGGAGGACGATCTGCCGTTCCCTGGCGGTGCGGTCGGCTATTTCGCCTATGACCTTGGCCGCCGCATCGAGCGGTTGCCCGCCACCGCCGAGGACGCCGAGCGCATCCCCGAGATGGCGGTCGGTGTTTACGACTGGGCGCTGTGCGTCGACCATGAGCGGCGCACGGCCACGCTGGTTGGCGCCGGCCGCGACCCGGCTACGGCTTCCCGTTGGGGCTCGCTGGTCGAGCGTTTCAGCGCGCCGCCGGCGCCACGCCTACGCCCCCCCTTCCGTGTGCTGTCCAAGGTCACCTCGAACCTCTCGCGGGCGGCTTACGGCGAGGCCTTCCGCCGCGTGCAGGACTACATCGCCGCCGGCGACTGCTACCAGGTCAATCTGGCGCAGCGCTTCTCGGCACGCGCGCAGGGCGACGGTTGGCCGGCCTATCGGCAGCTGCGCCTGATCAACCCGGCGCCGCAGGCGGCCTACCTCAATCTGCCCTTCGTGCAAGTGCTGTCGGCCTCGCCGGAGCGGTTCCTGATGTCCACGCGCGGGCGGGTAGAGACCAAGCCGATCAAGGGCACGCGGCGTCGCTCAGGTTTGCCGCAGGAGGACATGTCGCTGGCCATCAGCCTGCGCGAGAGCCTCAAGGATCGCGCCGAGAACCTGATGATCGTCGACCTGCTGCGCAACGACATCTCGCGCGTCTGCCGCACCGGTACCGTGCGCGTGCCGAAGATCTTCGACATCGAGAGTTACGCCACGGTGCACCACATGGTCAGCACTGTATCCGGCGAATTGGCGGAGGGCCGCGACGCACTCGACTTGCTGCGGGCGTGCTTCCCGGGCGGGTCGATCACCGGTGCGCCCAAGTTGCGCAGCATGGAGATCATCGAAGAGTTGGAGCCGCACCGGCGCGGGCTCTACTGCGGCTCGATCGGCTACGTCGGCTTCGACGGCAGCATGGACACCAGCATCGCCATCCGCACGCTGGTCTATTCGCAGGGCGTGGTGCGCTTCTGGGCCGGCGGCGGCATCGTCGCCGACTCGCGCGAGGAGGACGAGTACCAGGAGACGCTGCACAAGGGTGCTGCGCTGCTGCGCCTGTTGGCGCAGGTCGAGGTCAGCGGCGTCGGAGCTTGAGCGGTCTCGGCGACGTGGCTCGGGGCGCCTTGGTGCGCATGCGGCGCTCCGCGTTCCGACGGCGCGCTCGCACGTGAAGATGTGGGCGCTCAAGCTCGGCGGCAGCATCCTCCATCTGTCTCCCGAGGATCCGCTGGCGGCCGCCCGCGACGCATTGTTCGAGGCGCTGCGGCGCGCGCCCGGGCGTTGGCTGCTGGTGCCGGGCGGCGGCCGGCATGCCGATGCGGTGCGCAAGGCTCAGCGCGAGGAGGGCTTCGACGACGACACCGCGCACCGGCGTGCGCTGGCAGCGATGGACGTTTGCGCGCAGGAGTTGGCCGATCTGCTTGGCGATACCGCGCGAGTCATCACGCGATGCGCCGATGCGCCCGCGCTCGCCGCCGCAGGCATCACGCCGGTCTGGGCACCGTGTGCCGACGTGGCCCGCGACCCCACGTTGCCCCGCCACTGGGGTCTCACCTCCGACAGCATCGCTGCTGTCGCCACCCGCCGGCTCGGTCTGACCGGGGTGGTGCTGCTTAAATCCTGCGAGATCCCGCTCGATGCCTCGGCCGAGCAGTTGGCCGCAGCCGGGATCGTCGATGCGGAATGGCCACGGCAGATCGCGGGTTTGCAATCGACACTTCTGGGTCCTGCCGGCTGGGCGTCCGTCGCTTCACCGGTATGGCTCGATTGAGACACACCATCGGCCCTTGACCGGCTCTTGGCCGGCCCGGACAGCGAGGGGCTCGCAATCGTCTCCGCAGCGTCGTACCTTTTTTAGGGCCAACAGTGGCTGGATCAGACGGGGTCCGCCCCACCGTTCGAGGCTCGTCCAGGTGTCAGTTGCGCATCAGCAGCAGGCCCTTCAAGTATTCACCCTCAGGTGCGGCCAACGCCACCGGATGGTCCGGCCCGGCCTGCAGGTGTTGCAGCGTCACCGCATCGACCCCGGCATCGCTCGCTGCAGCGGCCACAAAGCTGCGGAAACGCTCGGCGGACACGCCACCTGAGCAGGAATAGGTCATCAGCAGCCCACCGGGCGCCAGCAGTTGCAGGCCGAGCCGGTTGATGTCGCGGTAGGCGCGGCCGGCCCGTTCGGCATGCGCGCTCGATGGCGCGAATTTGGGCGGGTCGAGGATGATCAGGTCGAAGCGCTCATCGGTGGACTTGAGTTCGCGCAACAGCTCGAACACATCGGCGTCGCGCCACCGGGCGCGCGTCGCATCCAGTGCCGGGTTCAGCGCCAGACTCGCCTGCGCCGCCGCCAGCGCCGGCCCCGAGCTGTCGACCGACAACACCTCGCGTGCGCCACCGGCCAGCGCTTGCAAGGTGAAGCCACCCGTGTAGCAGAAGCAGTTGAGTACGCGCCGGCCGGGGGCGAGGTCGCGGGTCAAGCGGCGGTTGTCGCGTTGGTCAAGGTAGAAGCCGGTCTTGTGGCCCTCGACCAGGTCTACGGCGATGCGTACGCCGTGCTCGCGGATCACGCTGGAGGCGGGCGGCGCGCCGTGCAGGGGCCCCACCCGTGGCTCCAAGCCCTCGAGCCGGCGGACATCGCTGTCGCTACGCTCATAGACGTGTGCCGCGCCCGTAGCGCGCAGCAGCGCCGCGAGCAGCGCCTCGCGCCACTTCTCCACGCCGGCGGCATTCAGCGCCATCACCAGGACGTCACCGTAACGATCGACGACCAGGCCCGGCAGGCCATCCGCTTCGCCATGCACCAGCCGCACGCCATCCTGCCCGGCCAACGCAGGCAGAGCGGCACGGCGAGCCACGGCGGTGGTCACTCGCCGGCGGAAGAACGCGTCGTCGATCGTCTCGTCGGCGTCGAAGGTCCACATGCGCGCACGGATCTGCGAGTCCGGGCTCCACGCTGCGCGTCCCAGCACACGGCCGTCGTGGGTCTCCACCAGCACCGTGTCGCCGGGGCGGGCGCGGCCATTGAGGTGCTCCACGGCATTGGCGAACACCCAGGGGTGGCGGCGGAACTGCGGCGCTTCCTTGCCACGCGCGAGGACGATGCGAGCGCTCACTTTGCTTCTGAGGCCTTTTTGCGCGCGCGCGGGTGGGCGGCGTCGTAGACCTTAGCGAGGTGCTGAAAGTCGAGGTGGGCGTAGACCTGCGTGGTGCTGATGCTGGCGTGGCCGAGCAACTCCTGCACCGCCCGCAAGTCGCCAGAGGATTGCAGCAGGTGACTGGCAAAGGCATGGCGCAGCATGTGCGGGTGCACGTGCTGGTTGAGTCCGCGTGCCTGGGCCAAGCGGCCCAGCCGAGTCTGCACGGCGCGCGGACCCATGCGCCGTCCACGCCGGGTGATGAACAGCGCCGGCTCATCCGCCCGCGCGTGCTGCGACCGCACTGCCAACCACTCGCGCAGGGTCGCGGTGGCGGTCGCCCCCACCGGCACTTCACGGGTCTTGGCGCCCTTGCCGAGCACGCGCACCGTCCCCTGCACAAGGTCGATCACGCCGACATCGAGGCCGATCGCCTCCGACAAGCGCAGCCCCGAGGAGTAGATGAGCTCGAATAGGGCGCGCTCGCAGCGCTGGTCGAAGCTCTCGGCATCGAACCCGACCAGGTGCGCGGTCACGTCCGGCGAGAGGGTCTCCGGCAGGCGCTTGGGCGCCTTGGGTGCACGGATGCCGGCGCAGGGGTCGGAGTCGATCTCGCCGCGCCTTTGCAGCCAGCAGTAGAAACTGCGCCAGGCCGACAGGCGACGCGCGAGGCTGCGTCCACCGAGGCCACTGGCGTGCTGGCGAGCCAGCACACGTCGCAGTTGCGGAGGCGTGATGCGCGTCAGGGGCAGTCCACCGGCGTCGCGCAGCAGGCTGCCGAGGTCGCGCCGGTAGGCTGCCACGGTGTGCGACGAGAGCCGGCGCTCGGCCTGCAGGTGAGCGACGAAACGATCGACGCGGTCGGCATCGGCCCGTGGCGGGGACTCGGCGGCGTCAGCCGTCTCCATCGAAAAGGACCTCGAGAATGTCGCCGACGCGCTGCAGATAGTGCAGGCCCGCATCGGCCGGAAAGCGCTCGGGGTCACCACTGCCGAGCATCAGCACCCGCGGACCGCTCGCCGTATCGAGGGGGACCCAAGCCAGCGAGGCGATCGGCTGGCCGGCAAGCTCGGTCAGGCGTTGCGCCTGCGGGCCATCGATGGCACTGCAGCCTGGGCCGGTGGCGGTCTCGGCCTGGCCGGCTAGGGCGGTCTGTTCGAGGCCGCTGCTCGAGAGGAACACCCACGGGATATCAAAGTCTTCGCGCAGCCCGTCGATCACCGCGTCGATGCGCTGCCCTGGTTCCGCAGCCAGCAACCTGAGCACCAGACGGTGCATGCGTTCACCGCGCTCGTCATTGGCGCGACCGGCAGCGACCCAGTCGGCGATCTGCATCTCCAGCAGGCGGCAACGGTCCCGCAGGCTCAGCAGTTGCCGCTCGTTGAGCGAGATGGCGCGGCCGTTTTCCGGGTGCGGGATGTGGATCTGTGCGATCGCACCGGCGTGGGCTTCGAAGAACCCGGGGTTGTTGCGGAGGTACTGCAGAACGCTCTCGGGGCTCATTTCAAATCTGTTCACCGACGGTGACGCGACTCTACCATTGGCATTGCGCTTTGAAGCTCGGCGGGCTTTGCGCTAAGGTCGCAACGATGAAGAATCCGACCCGTACCTTCCGCTCGCGCCGCCCGCACGATCAGCGCTTCGTCGACTGGTTCCGCTCGACCACCCCCTACATCAACGCTTTCGGCGGCAAGGTGTTCGTCATCGCCTTCGGCGGCGATGTGGTGGACAGCCCCACCTTCACCGGTTTGGTCCACGATCTCAACCTGCTCGAGAGCCTTGGCGTCCGGCTGGTGATCGTGCACGGCGTGCGCCCGCACGTCGAACGGCGCATGGCGCGAGGCGAGATCGAGGGGCGCTACGTGGGTGACCTGCGGGTCACCGACGCGGCCGCGCTCGAGTGCGTCAAAGAGGCGGTCGGCGAGGTTCGTTGCGAGTTGGAGGCGGCGCTCTCCATGGGCTTGCCTAACACGCCGATGGCCGGTGCCGACATCCGCGTGTCGGGCGGCAACTTTGTCACCGCACAGCCGGTCGGCGTGGTCGATGGCGTCGATCTGCAGTTCACCGGCCGCGTACGCAAGGTCGATGCGGTAGCGATCAGCAACCGCTTGCGGGACGAGGAGATCGTTCTGCTGTCGCCGCTCGGCTATTCGCCCACCGGTGAGATTTTCAATCTCACCGTCGAAGATGTGGCAGCTTCCGCCGCCGCTGCGATCGGCGCCGACAAACTGGTGTTCATGATGGATGCCGATGGCGTGGTCGATGCGGCCGGCGCCCTGCGCGCCGAGTTGACCATTGCCGAGGCCGAGGCATTGCTGCCCGAGCTGCCGCCCGGCGATGCCCGGCTCTACCTTCCCCATGCGGTACGTGCCTGTCGCGCGGGCGTGGCGCGGGCGCATCTGATCAGCGCCGACACCGACGGTTCATTGCTGTCTGAGGTGTTCACCCACGATGGCATCGGCACCATGCTCACCGCCAGTGGTCTGGACGAGCTGCGCGAGGCGAGCATCGATGACGTCGGCGGCATCCTTCAGCTGATCGAGCCGCTGGAGGAGCAGGGCGTGCTGGTCAAGCGTTCGCGGGAGCGCCTCGAGCAGGAGATCGATCGCTTCTTTGTGCTCGAACACGATGGTTTGATCGTCGCCTGTGGCGCGCTGTATCCGTTCGATGGCGAAGCGGCGGCGGAGCTTGCCTGCCTTGCGGTGGCACCCGCCTACCGGGACGCTGGCTTGGGCGACCGCATGCTGCGCCACACCCTGACTCGCGCGCGGGCCATGAAGCTGCGTCGCTTGTTCGTGCTCACCACCCAAGCCACGCACTGGTTCCTTGAACGCGGCTTTACCGAGGGCGAGGTCGATGCGCTACCGGAGTCGAAGAAGCGCCTCTACAACTGGCAACGGCGCTCCAAGGTGCTCATCCGGCGCTGCGACTAGGGGTGTTGGCCGGTCGGCGAGGGGTTCAGCGTGCCGGGCCGGCGGCGAGACGTGCCGCAGCGCGCAGATGCGGCAGCGCGGCAGCGTGTTCGCCGAGGGTCTCCAGCAGTTCGGCGAGGTTCAGATGGGCGTGTGCGGTCGGCTCGATGGCCACTGCCGCCTCCAGATAGTTGCGCGCCTTACCCCACAGGCTGCGACGTCGGCAAAGGATGCCCAGCGCGCTGAGCAAGGCAGCGTCGGTCGGATGCTGGCGCAGCCAGGCTTCGCCTCGTTGCAACGACTGTGCTGCATCGCCATCGTCGCCGAGTTCGAGGTAGAGCACTGCCAACTCGCTTGACCATTGGTTCGCCAGCGCATCGCCGAGCCAGGTCAGCGCCGTCTCACGGGCATCGGCGCGCGCCAATGCCCGTGCGGCGGCCATCACCAGGGGCGGTCGCGTCTTCAAGTCGGCTGTGGTGTCGCGCCACAGGCGCTCGATGGCTGCGCTGTCGGCACCACTCTCGTTGAGCACGCCGATGGTGGCAGTCTCGCGGTACTGCGCGAGGCTGGCCGGGTCGAGGGCGCCGTGTCGCGCCGCCTGGTCGGCGAGTCGCAGCACTTCGCGCCACTGTCCGGCATTGAGCTGCGCCTGCGTCTCAAGGCGCAGTGCGCCGGAGTGGGTGGGTGCACGTTTGCGCAGACGCCGCAGCAGCGGCAAGGCCTCGGCTGCGCGCTTGCGCTGCACCAGCAGTTCGGCGCGCGCCAACTCGCCCATCCAGCGTTCATCGCCGCTCGCTGAGGTCTGCCGGTCGAGATACGCCTCGGCACGCCCATACTGCCGCTGTGCCTGCGCCGCGCGCGCTGCCACGATCTGGGCGAGGACGCCGGTCGACGGGTTGTCGATGGCGCGGGCGGCATGCCGTTCGGCGCGGCTCCAGCGGTTCTCGAAGTAGGCTCGCAGTGCGGCATCGAGTTCGCTGCGCGCACGCCTTTCGGTCACCGCCTGACGGTGCGCGCTGACGCGCCGCGGCAGGCTCAGCGCGCTGCGGACCAGCCGGGTCAGGGTGCCAAAGGCGACCCCGAACGCGAGCAGCAGAAGCATGAACAGAGAGAAGGCGAGTTCGATCCGCAGCGAAGGGAACACCAGCTGGACGATGCCCTGCTGGGCTTGTGCCAGCGTGGTGATGCCCACGGCAACGCCGAACAGCGTGATCACCCACAACAGGGTGCGCACGTTCAGCCCTGCCGCTCGAAGGTCCGCCGTGCCTGTCGCAACGCCTCCAGGCTGGCGGCGATCTGCGGCGGCTCGGCGGGCGCGGTGCCGCTGCGCAGTTGGCCGAGTTGCTGCAGTGCGGCCCGCACCGGGTCGGAGCGCTCGTTGAAGTAACGCTGCGTCCACTCGCTGGTCAGTCCAAGTTCACGTGCCACCTGGCCCTCGTCACCACGGATCATGGCGTGCCGTGCCGACGTCAGGCGCAGCCGGATGTTCTCGCGCAACAGGATGCCGCCCTCGGGCGACACGGCGGCAAGGTCGCGGTCGCCGGTGTATTCGATGCGGATCAGGCTGCGCAGGTCGGCCCACAGGCCCGCCAATCCGCCGCCGGCGCCGCTACCAGTCGCCGCCGCGCCGGTTTGCGGGCGGAACTGATGGCGCAGCGGCCATTCATCGACCGCCGCGATAAGCGCATCGACGCGCGCGACGCTGCCCACCACGTCACGCTGCGGGCGGCTGCGCAGCGCGTCGATATCGGCCGCCAGGGCGCGTCGCAGCGGGATCATCGCCGGCCGTTGCTGGCGTTGCAGGATCTGGTCGGCAGCTTGCAAGGCATTCAGCGCGCCGTGGATGTTGCCGGCCAGTTGCAGCTGTTGGTCGGCCGTCAGCAGCATCTGCTCGATCTCGCCGAGCACCCACTCATCGCGGGTGCGTGCCAGGTTGCGGTAGAGCGTCTCCATCGCTGCCTGCTGGTTTTGCCATTCAGTGAGTCGCTGCTCGACCAGCTCGATGCGGCTGTCGAGCGCACGCGCGAGATTGTCGGCGCGGTCGGCCAGTTGCCGCGATTCAGCATTGGTGCGGTCGCCACGGGCGAGGTAATCCACCATCTGCTGACGCAACTTGGCCTGACTGCGCGCGGCATCGATGGCCAGCCAGGCGCAGCCGGCGAGCGCCAGCACCGCCAGTACCAGCGCCAACGTCGGGGTGAAGGACGGGGCTGTCGGGCGCTGGGGCGGCGAGGCGTCTGCGGGCGGTGATGGGATCTGCGGTTCACTCATGGTCGCGCATCAAACCATGTCCTGAGAGCCGTCATCAAGCCGGCGTCGCCGCTTGCTGTGACGACGGTCAGCCAGCCGGCCGCCTGTGCCGCGGCAGCGATGCGCGGATGGGGGGCGAACAGTGGCCCAGTGCGCGCGCACCCGGCCGGCCAAGCGGCTTGCAGATAGGCCAGCGCTTCACTGCTGGTCACGGTCCAGGCGTCGGGCGGCGTTTGCAGCACCTCGAGCAGCTGTTCAGCGAGAGTGGCCGGCGCCCGACGCCGGTAGCAAAGCCACTCGGTGACCCGTGCACCGCGCGCGCGCAGCGTCGGCCCGAGCAGGTCACGCCCGCCTTCGCCGCGCCAGATCAGGAAGGCTTTGTCGCTTACCGTCTGCAGCGCCGGGTGCGCCAGCAGCGCCTCACTGTCGCCGTCGCCGAGTGGTTCGATCACCGTTTCTGCACCCGCAGCCCGCCAGGCGCGCGCGGTGCCGCTGCCGACGCCGGCCAGGCTGCACGCCGGGGGCCATGTTCCGGGCCACCAGGTGCGGCCGAAGCCGATAGCGCTGGGGCTCACAGCGATGATCACATCGGCGCGCAGCGCATCGGCGCGGGCCTCCGACGCAGGCGTTGGCAGCGCCACCAGTTCCAGCAGGGGCAGGTCGATCGGCTGCATGCCGGCGGCTTGCAAGGCATCGACCAAACCGGCGCTCTGGCCTGCCGGGCGGGTCACCACCACGGTCGGGCTTCGAGTCATGCGGGTGCTGGTCGGGCCGGAACGACGATGCCCGAGCGCGCGGCGGACGGGCCATCGCAGCCGAGCCCACCTGCTGCGACTTGCGAGCGCCAGCGAGCAGGAGCCAGGCGGATCGAGCCGGGAAGGGCTCGTTGGGCAGCGCAGCTGAAACGGACCACGCCCGTGTCCGACGGTCCGCTCAGTGCGCCGGCCCGCTCAAATGGTCGGCGAGCAGGGTCATCACTTCGCCGGCGCCGCGCCCCCGCAGCTGCTCAGCCAGATCGAGGCCGATGGCCTCGGCGTCGGTCGCCAGCCCCTCGCTCTCGCCGCGGATCATGCGGCTGCCATCAGGCATAGCGACAAAGCCGGTGAGGTGCAGTCGCTCACCGTGGAGTACCGCATGGCCGCCGAGCGGCACATTGCAGCTGCCGCCCAGCGCCCGGCTCATGGCGCGCTCGGCGGTGACGCGCTGCCGGGTCGGCTCGTGGTTGAGCACCTGCAGCAGGTCGGCGACATCGGTGCGGTCGGCGCGGGTCTCGAAGCCGAGCGCGCCCTGGCCGACGGCCGGCAGGCTCACCGAGGGTTCGATCAGCTCTCGGATGCGGTCGGCCAGGCCGAGACGGATGAGCCCGGCGGCGGCCAGCAGGATGCCGTCGAACTCACCGGCGTCGAGCTTGCGCAGGCGCGTGCCGACGTTGCCGCGCAGCGTCTCGACCTGCAGATCGGGTCGCCGTGCGCGCAACTGACAAGCGCGGCGCAGGCTCGCGGTGCCCACGCGGGCGCCCTTGGGCAGATCGTCGATGCGGTCGAAGCGGTTGGAGATGAAGGCGTCACGCGGGTCCTCGCGCTCGCCGATGGCGACCAGAGAGAACGGCGCGTCGAGGACCATCGGGACGTCTTTCAGGGAGTGCACGGCAAGGTCGGCGCGGCCTTCGAGCAGCGCAACTTCAAGCTCCTTGATGAACAGACCTTTGCCGCCGGCCTGGTAGAGCGGAGTCTCAAGGATCTGGTCGCCGCGCGTGGTCATGCGCGCAAGGTCGACATGGGTTTGCCGGTATACTTCGCGCAAACGACTCTGGACGTGCTCCGCCTGCCAGAGAGCCAGCGGGCTCTCGCGCGTTGCGATAACGAGACGATCCGGAGCGGTGCGATCAGCGACAGGTTCGCCGTTGTTGTTGTGGGACATGACCCGTCTGTTCGGCGCCTTACCGCGCCATGGGTTGAATCGGCCTGCAGTTTAACACGCGGCCGGACCGCGGCCTTCGGGCCATCCCGCGACTCGCACAGGTCCCGAACAACAGCATCCGGAGTGAGGAATGAGCCGTAGCATCGAACTGCAGTCGCGCCTGCGCGACGACATCCGTTATCTCGGGCGTCTACTCGGCGACACGCTACGTGCGCTCGAAGGCGACGACATCTTCGAGCTCATCGAGCAGATCCGCAGCTTGTCGATCCGTTTCCATCGCGATGGCGACAAAGCCTGCGAAACCAAGCTGCAGAAGCTGCTGGCGGGTATCGATACCGCTGGCACGGTCCGGGTGGCGCGTGCGTTCAGCTTCTTCTACCAGCTTGCCAACATCGCCGAGGACGTGCATCTCAACCGCCGTCACCGGCAGACGCGCAAGTCCAAGTCGCCACGCGAGGACGGTGATTTCGAGCTGGCCTTGGAGCGCATCCGCGAGGCGGGTATCGAGGCCAAGACGGTGGTCGACACGCTCAACGGCATGCTCACCGCGCCAGTGCTGACCGCCCACCCCACCGAGGTGCAACGTAAGAGCATCCTGGACAACCTGCGCGAGATCCACCACCGCATGGACGAGCGTGACCAGGTCGACATGACGCCGGAAGAGGCGCAGGAGGCCGAGGAAGCGATCCGCCACACCCTGCAGGTATTGTGGCGCACGCGCATGCTGCGGGTCGAAAAATTGCAGGTGCAGGACGAGATCGAGAACGGCCTGTCGTTCTACCGTTACACCCTGCTGCGCGAGCTGCCGCGTGTCTACAGCCGCATCGAAGATGCCGTGACGCGTGCCTTCCCGGGCATGGACGAGACCGAGTTCGGCAACTTCGTGATGATGGGCAGCTGGATCGGTGGCGACCGCGACGGCAATCCCTTCGTCACCTCGCAGGTCACCCGCCATGCCATGCGCCGGCATGCAGTCATCGCTTTTGAGTTCTATCTCTCCGAGGTCCTCAAGCTGACTCGCGAGCTCGCACAGTCGCGCCTGCTGATGCCGATGACCCCCGAGTTGGTGGCCATGGCCGAGGCGTCCCCCGAGGAGTCGCCGCATCGCGCCGACGAACCCTACCGCCGCGCCTTCGTCTCCATCTACTGCCGCCTGTACGCCACCGCGCAGGCGCTGCAACTTCACATGTACGCACAGCCGCCGATGGCCGATGGCCAGCCCTACGCCAGCGCCGCCGAGTTCGTTCACGAACTCGACGTCATCGACACGGCACTGCGCTCGCAGGGTTCGGTGTGGGCCACCCGCGGCCGCTTGCGCGAACTGCGCCGTGCCGCGCGCGTCTTCGGCTTCCACCTGGCGCCGCTCGATTCGCGCCAGCACAGCCGGCTGCACGAGAACTCGGTTGCCGAAATCCTGGCGCGCTCATTGGTGCACGCGAGCTACAGCAGCCTCGACGAGGAGGCCAAGATCGCCCTGCTGGTGCAGGAGATCGCCGACCCGCGTCCGCTCAAGTCGCCATTCATCGACTACAGCGAGACGGTCGCTGGCGAACTCGAGGTGTTCGCCGAGATCGCGGCGATCCATCGCGACTTCGGCCGTCAGGCGATGCCGAACTACATCATCTCCAACTGTGCCGGCATCTCCGACATCCTCGAGGCGGCGCTGCTGCTGAAAGAGCATGGCCTGCTGCAGCCCGGGGAGAAGCCACAGCTGCATATGAACATCATCCCGCTGTTCGAGACCATCGGCGATCTGCGCGCCTGCGGGCCGATCATGGACCGCCTGTTCTCGATCCCTGAGTACCGCGCCCTGCTCGAGTCGCGCGACATGACCCAGGAGGTCATGCTCGGCTATTCCGACAGCAACAAGGACGGCGGCATCTTTACCTCGAACTGGGAGCTCTACCTCGCCGAGCGCAACCTGACCAAGGTCGCCAACCGCCACGGTGTGCGCCTGCGCCTGTTCCACGGCCGCGGCGGCACGGTCAGCCGCGGCGGCGGTCCGAGCTACCAGGCCATCCTGGCGCAGCCGCCGGGTTCGGTGAACGGGCAGATCCGCCTCACCGAGCAGGGCGAGGTGATCGCCTCCAAGTACACCGACGCCAAGATCGGCCACCGCAACCTCGAGACGCTGGTCTCGGCCACCCTGGAAGCCTCGTTGCTGCGCGCTTCCGGCGAAGATGGTTCGAGCGCTGCCGACCGCGAAGTGCTGGCCAACCTGTCGGATTCGGCGTTCCGGGCGTTTCGTGATCTGGTCTACGAGACCGACGGTTTCCTCACCTTCTTCTGGGAGGGCACGCCGATCAATGAGATCCGCCAATTGCAGGTGGGCAGCCGTCCGGCATCGCGCACCCAGTCCAACCGCATCGAGGACCTGCGCGCCATCCCCTGGGTGTTCAGCTGGAGCCAGAGCCGCATCGTGCTGCCAGGCTGGTATGGCATCGGCTCGGCCATCGACGATTTCCTCGCCAAGGAGGGTACGTCCGGCATGAAGCGCCTGCGCCAGGTCTACGCGCATTGGCCGTTCCTGCGTGCGGTCATCTCCAACGTCGAGCAGGTGCTGGTCAAGTCCGACCTGTCGATCGGCGAGCGCTATGCCGACCTCGTCTCCGACCGCGAGGCTGCCGAGCGCATCTTCGGCCGCATCCGTAGTGCTTTCGAGCGCACCACCGAGCACGTGCTCGCCATCACCGAGCAGAAGTCGCTGCTGGCTGCCGACCCGGTGTTGGGGGAGAACCTACGGGCGCGGATGGTCTATGTGGCGCCGCTGAATCATCTGCAGGTGGATCTGCTGGCGCGCTTCCGCAAGGGTGATCCGGAGCCGCGTCTGCGCAACTCGATCCTGATGACCATCAATGGGATTGCTGCGGGAATGCGCAACAGCGGATAAACTCCAAGCGTAATAAGCCGTTAAACTTTGAAATCGCTGGACTCTTTCCGAAATAAGGTAGACCCGCATGAAGCGCCTCAACCGAAACGCCGCTGTGCTCGCAGTTGCAGTCACCCTCGCGGGTTGCGCTTCGGCGCCCCAACAGTCGGCGCACCCGCGTGACCCGATCGAGGGCTTCAATCGCGGCGTCTACGCTTTCAACAAGGGCCTCGACAAGGTCGTGCTCACGCCGGTGGCCAAGGGCTACAACGTTTTGCCGGCCGTGGTGCGCACCGGCGTCGGCAACTTCTTCTCCAACATCGGTGACGTCATGATCGGCGTCAACAACCTGCTGCAGGGCAAGGGCGCAGCCGGTGTCAGCGACTTCATGCGCTTCGCCTTCAACAGCACCTTCGGCTTGCTCGGTTTTGTCGACGTCGCAACGCCGGCTGGCCTAGAGCGGCACAACGAGGATTTCGGCCAGACCTTTGGCAAGTGGGGCGTCGGCAGTGGTGCCTACGTGGTCCTGCCGTTCTTCGGCCCGCGGACGGTTCGCGACACGGTGGGCCTGGTTGGCGACTTGGTCACTGACCCGGTGTTCTATATCGATCCTTCGTCGACCCGCTACCAGGTCGGCGGTGGCCGAATCGTCAGCCGTCGTGCCGAGTTCCTCGATGCGCAGGACATCGTCAACGCGGCCGGCAAGGATGAGTACGCCGTGGTGCGGGACTTCTACCTTAATCGGCGCGATGCCTTGGTCAAGGATTCCAGCGTCGTCACCTCGGAAGAGTAGTCGCGCCGGGCTTCCGGCTGAGGCTGTTACTCTCCGGGATGCGGTTGCACAACGGGTGCGATCAGATGGGCGGAGTCGGCGGCTCTTTGAGAATCGCCATCACCCGCCGGTTGCGTGCGCGGCCCTCTGCGTTGTCATTGTTGGCGATCGGGCGATTGGGGCCGAAGCCCTGCGCCGTGAGACGCTGACCACTCACGCCCTCCGCCTCGAACAGGCGCGCCACCGCGGCGGCGCGTGCCGCCGAGAGCTCCCAATTGGACGCGAACACCCGATTGCTGATCGGCGTGTCGTCGGAATGGCCTTCTACAGTGACCAGGTACTCGGTCGCTGCCACCAGGCTGGCAGCCGCCCGCACGGCCGCCCGCGCCTCGGCAGACGGCTCAGCGACACCGGTGTCGAACAGGGCACTCGCTGTGAAATCGATGACCACGCCATCCGGGGTCTCGGTGATGCGCACCTTGTCCTCCTCCAACATCCCCTTGAGCGCGTCGCGCATGCCGGCAGCGGTGCGATGGCGTAGGGCGATGCGCTGAGCGACCCGCGGGTCGATGGCGGTTGGGGCGGGTTGATTGCCGACCACCCGCCCGGCTGCCGGCAGCAGTCCGCCGCCGGAGCGGCCAAACGCCTCGCCGAGCGATTCCGACAGCGCTTTGTACTTGCCCTCATTTACCTGTGAGTAGGCGTAGAGCACCACGAACACTGCGAACAGCAGGGTGATCAGGTCGGCGTAGGAGATCAGCCAGCGATCGGCTTTGTCGGCATCGTCGTCTTCGCGCTGCGTCTTCATGCGCCGATGTGCCCACGCATGCGACGTTCCACCACCCGCGGATTGTGGCCGGCAGCGATCGCGCAGAAGCCCTCGATCAGCATGCGTCGCCTGCGCACCTCTTCGACGATCCGTGCCTTGATCAGATTGGACAGCGGCAGCAAGAAGAGATTGGCCAGACCGACGCCATAGAGCGTCGACACAAAAGCCACGGCGATGCCGTTGCCCAGCGCGGCTGGCTCGGTGAGGTTCTGCATCACCTGCATCAAGCCCATCACCGCACCGATGATGCCCATGGTCGGCGCGTAGCCGCCAGCCGACTCCCAGATGCGTCCGGCTTGCCGCTCGCGGGCCTCATAGGTTTCGAGGTCGAGCGTAAGGGTTTTGCGCAGCTCTTCGGGCTCAACGCCATCGACCAGCATCTCCAAGGCCAGCCGCTGGAAGGGAGCGGTCTCCGCAAGGGCTGCCGGCTCGAGTGCGAGAAAGCCGTCGCGTCGGGCGAGACGGCTGTGGCCGACCATCGTCCCGATCAGTGGCTCGGGGTCCTGCTCGTCAGCGTCTCGCAGGCAGGCGGCCAGTTCCAAGCCGCGCCGGATCACCGGCCGCGGTGTCTGCAGAAGGATGGCGCTGGCGCTGCCGCCGACCACGATCAGCAAGGCGGTGCCGTGCAGCAGCGCACCTAACGTGCCGCCATCGAGCAAGTGTCCACCGACGATCGCCACCAGAGCCAAAGCCAGGGCCGGGATGGTCGAACGCATCATCGCGCGCCTGCCCGGTGTTGTGCCAGCAGCTGGCGGACGTTGCCGTGGTGGCGCAGCAACAGGATCACGGCCATGGCAGTGAGGGCCACGCTGGCAAGGCTGTCGCCAAGCAGCAGCCACGCCAGGGGTGGTGTGGCCAGGCCGGCGGCGATGGCGCCCACCGCCGAGATGCGCGTCAGCCGGAACGCGAGCAGCCACACCGCCACGACGGCGGCGCCTAGTCCGGGCTCCAGCGCGAGGAGTACCCCGGCGGCGGTGGCGACGCCCTTGCCGCCACGGAAACCGAGGAACACGCTGGAGACGTGGCCGATGAAGGCCGCGACCCCGCACAGGGCCAGTGCATCGGTCTCAAAGCCGGCGAGTCGTCCGAGCAGCACGGCGAGGGCGCCTTTGCTGGCGTCACCCAGCAGGGTGAGTGCCGCTGCAATACGCGATCCGGTGCGCATGACGTTGGTGGCGCCCGGATTGCCCGAGCCAAAGCTGCGCGGGTCGGGCAGACCCATCGCACGGCTGACCAGCACCGCGAACGGCACCGAGCCCAGCAAGTAGGCGAGCGGCAGCGCTAGTGGCAAGGCAAATGGCGGCATCGGACGGAGTCCACTACAATCGGCGGCCTTTTAAGATTGCGGGATTGTGGCAGATGGACGTCATCTTCATTGAGGAATTCCGCATCGACACTCTGGTCGGCGTGTATGAGTGGGAGCGCAAGGTCCCGCAGACCATCCAGTTCGACATCCAGATCGGCATCCCAGGGCCGGACGCAGCGGCCAGCGACGATCTTGACGACACCATCGATTATGGCGAAGTCGTTGCGCGCATCCGGCAGAGCCTGGCAGAGAACCATTTCCTTTTGCTCGAGCGCCTCGCCGAGCATGTGGCCGACATCATCCTCGGCGAGTTCGGTGCGCCTTGGGTCAAAGTCAGCGTGGCCAAGCTCAACTTGATCCGCGGTGTCGCGCGTCTCGGCGTGCGCATCGAGCGCTCGGCAGGCAAGCCGGCCTGAGCGTCCGACGCGCCTCATCCGCGCGGGTGGTGCTGCCGGTGTAACTGCTTGAGGCGTTCTCTCGCCACGTGTGTATAGATCTGCGTGGTCGAGATGTCGGCGTGACCCAGCAGCATCTGCACCACCCGCAGGTCAGCGCCGTGGTTGAGCAGATGGGTGGCGAAGGCGTGCCGCAGCACGTGCGGTGACACGGGCTCACGGACGCCGGCCACCAACGCATGCCGCTTGAGCCGTAACCAGAAGGCCTGGCGCGTCATCGGTCCGCCGCGTCGGGTGACGAACAGGGCTTCGCTCTGCCGACCATCCAGCAGGTCGGCGCGGGTCTCGCGCAGATAGCGGCCGACCCAGTCGAGTGCCTCTTCGCCGAGCGGCACCAGACGCTCCTTGGCGCCTTTGCCGAGCACCCGCACCACGCCCATGTCGAGGCTGATTGCGGCCACCGGTAGGCCGACCAGCTCCGAGACGCGCAGCCCGGTGGCATAGAGCACTTCGAGCATGACCCGATCGCGCAGTCCCTCGGCAGTGCGCAGGTCGGGCGCCTCGAGCAGCGCCTCGACGTGTGCTTCGCTCAGGCTCTTGGGCAGACTGCGGGGCAGGCGCGGGCTGGCTGTGAGTGCGGTGGGGTCGTCGCTGCGCTCGCCATCGCGCTGCAAGCGCCGGTAGAAGCGCCGCAGGCTACTGACTGCGCGGGCGGCCGAGCGCGCTTTGAGGCCGCCTTCGCCGAACAGATGCGCCAAGTAGGCTTCGATCTCACTGCGCTCGGCATCGCTGAGCGTGGCTCCACGCTGCGCCAGCCAGCGGGCAAAACGCAGCAGGTCGGCCCGGTAGCTGGCCAAAGTGCGTGGCGAGAGGCCATCCTCCAGCCACAGGGTGTCGCAGAAGCGGTCAAGCTGCGCGAGGTCGTCTGCCGCAAGGCCTGTGGCGGCGGGCAGCGATGCGTGTTGCGGAGCGCTCATGCATCCGATTATCGGTGTAAGCCGGCTGCAAAGCAGAACGCCCGGCGTGGGCCGGGCGTTCTCGGGGCGAACCGGAGTCCGGCGCGCTTATTCTGCGCTCGCTTGCGCCTTGACGGAGAAGGACAGCTTCTCCTTGATGCGCGCTGCCTTGCCGGTACGACCGCGCAAGTAATACAGCTTGGCGCGACGCACATCGCCACGGCGCTTCACTTCGACGCTCGCGACCAGCGGCGAGTGGGTCTGGAAGGTGCGCTCGACGCCTTCGCCGGCGGAGATCTTGCGCACCGTGAAGTTGCTGTTGAGGCCGCGGTTGCGCTTGCCGATGACCACACCTTCGAAGGCCTGGAGGCGCTCGCGGGTGCCTTCCTTCACCTTGACCTGGACGATCACGGTGTCACCAGGGAAGAAATTCGGCAGGGTCTTGCCCAGACGCGCGATCTCTTCCTGCTCAAGTTGCTCGATGAGGTTCATTTGTTCTCCCTTCCGGCAGAGCCGGTATCGTTTTTCTCTACCGAGGCCTGTTCCTGCTCTACGTCTTGGAGCAGCCGGGCCTCTTCCTCGTTCCGTCGCTTCTGCTGCAGCAGGTCGGGCCGGCGCGCGAGCGTGCGAGCCAGACTCTGCTTGAGGCGCCAGCGACGGATCGCCTCGTGGTGCCCTGACATCAGCACCGTGGGAACAGCCTCGCCGTGGCGGTCGACCTCCGGCCGGGTGTAGTGCGGACAATCCAGCAGCCCATCAGCGAACGATTCCTCGACCACCGACTGCGCATCGTTGACCGCGCCCGGAAGATGCCGGACCACGGCATCGATCAACACCATCGCCGGCAACTCGCCGCCGCTCAGCACATAGTCCCCGATCGACACTTCATCATCCACCTCGCGGTCAATCAACCGCTGGTCGATGCCCTCATAGCGCCCCGCCAGAAGGATCAGCCCCGGGCGTTGCACCAAATCCTTCACCATCTGGTGATCCAACACGCGCCCTTGGGGGCTCATGTAGACCACCTGCGGGTCGGTGACCCCCGCATCGCGCTGCGCTTGTCGCGCCGCCGCGATCGCCTGCTCAAGCGGCTCGGCCAGCATCACCATGCCCGGTCCGCCGCCATAGGGGCGGTCGTCTACCGTGCGGTAATTGTCGCTGGTGAAATCACGTGGATTCCACGTCTGCAACGCCGCCAGGCCACGCTCGAAGGCGCGCCCGGTGATCCCGCCGGCGGCCACCGCCACCACCAACTCAGGAAACAGCGTGATCACATCGAACCTCACGCAGCCCCCCCCTGATTTCATAAACCGACAAGGCCCGGAAAACCCGCCGGCGGCCTACGCCGCTGGTCAGCCCGCGCGCCCAGCCTAGTAATCTTCGCCCCAGTCGACGCGGATGCTGCGACCCGGCACATCAACCGACTCGACCACTTGGGCGACGTAAGGGATCAGGCGCTCGACGCGCTGTTCACCACTGCCCATCACCACCACCAACACATCGTTGGCGCCGGTCTCCAAGAGATTCGTCACCCGGCCCAGCTTCACACCCTCGCGGTTGAACACCTCACAGTCGACCAAGTCGACCCAGTACACCTCGTCATCGTCCGGTGGCGGCAGGTCGCCGCGCCGGATTGCCACTTCGGAGCCGCGTAGCGCGCGTGCGGCTTCGGGCGTGTCGATGCCCTCGAACCGAACCACCAAGCCGTCACCGTGCACCGCCGCATCAGCCACTTGCCGGACCTGCCAGTCGCCTTCGCGACCCACCAGCCATCGGTCGAAGTCGAGCAGGCTGTCGAGCGTCTCGGTGTAGACCTGCACCCGCGCGAGACCGCGCACACCGTAGGGGCCGGCGAGCCGACCCATCACCACCGGCTCGTCAGGCGACAGCGGCACCAGTCTTGAGCAGGCGTTGGACGGTTGGCGACACTTGGGCGCCCTTGGCGACCCAGGACTTCACTTTCTCGGCGTCGATGCGGATCTCTTGCTCGGCGCCGCTCGCCACCGGGTTGTAGAAGCCCAGACGCTCGATGAAACGACCGTCGCGGCGATTGCGCGAATCGGTCACCACGACGCTGTAGAAGGGGCGCTGTTTGGCGCCGCCGCGAGCCAGACGAATCACCACCATGGCAGATTTCCTATGGGCAGAAGCAGAAAAGCTGACAAGGATAACGCTTACAAGGTGATTCCCGCAAGACCGCGTGGGTTCAAGCAAGTAAGGCGCGCACTGCATCGAGGTCGGCCCGCTCCGCCCGATGACCGTTCTGCCGGGGCCGGTCGTTGCGGTCGCGTGGCTCGAGTACCTCCAGGTTGACGATCGCGTCGTCGACGAACACCGACAACACGGGTACGCGTCGCACTTCGCCCCGCAAGGTTCGCTTGCGCTCACCGGCTTCGAACGGGATGTTCCGGTTGAGCAGGTCGATCTCCACATCCTTGTCGCTGTCGGCGTACAACAGCAGGTTGATGTCCGACTCGGGGCCGGCCGTGCCATTAAGCACCGAGCCGGTCAATTGCGGACGGTAGCGTTGCATCTGTTCCATCACCTCCACGGCGATGCTGCGCAATTCGTGCAACAGATCGGGGTGGGTATCGGTCTGGAACACCTCACGATAGGCGCGCACCGCGGCCTCGATCTCGTCGTTATTGGGCAATTCCTGCCGCTCCGACAGCCCCAGTTGACGCGCCGCCTTGCGTTTGGCGAGGCCGTAGTCGTGCAGGCCGTCCTCGGCGATCATCCGGGCTGCCGCTTGAGCGATGGCCTCGCGCAGCAGGCGTGGCGGGATGTCTCTGCTCATGACCTTCAGTCTCCGCTCAACGGGGTACCCCCGCTTCCACCACTTCGGCACCAGCATTCGCGTTGGCGCTACCCGGCACGTCTTCCTCGTAGAAGTACTCCACCAGGCCCTGGTTGGCGAACTGACCATTGCTCGGGTTGATGAAGGCGCTGGCAACACCCGCCGGTTCGGCCATCTGCGTCTCGGGGACGCTCTGCAGGGCCACTCGCATGTAGTCGATCCAGATCGGCAGGGCGGCCACCCCGCCGGTCTCCCTGGCGCCAAGGCTCTTCGGCTGGTCGTAACCGATCCAACTCACCGCCACCAGTCGTGGCGTGTAGCCGGCGAACCAGGCGTCGACGTTGTCATTGGTGGTGCCGGTTTTGCCGGCGAGGTCGCTGCGGCCGAGGCTGAGCGCCTTGGTGGCGGTGCCGGCACGCACCACCTCTTTGAGCAGGCTGGTCATCAGCCACGCGTTGCGGGCCTCGATCACCTGCTCGGCAGACCCGCCAACCTTCACCGGGTCGGCCTGTGCGAGCAGCCGCCCTTTGCTGTCCACCACCTTGCGGACCAGGTAGGGTCGAACCCGATAGCCCCCATTGGCGAGCACCGCATAGCCTTCGACCATCTGCATCGGCGTGACCGAGCCCGAACCCAGCGCCAGACTCAGGTACGGCGGGTTGCGCTGTGCATCGAAGCCGAAGCGGGTGATCCACTGTTGGGCATACAGCGGGGTGATGGCTTGCAGTATCCGGATGGCCACCATGTTCTTGGATTTGGCCAGAGCCACCCGCAGACGTAGCGGGCCGTCAAAATTGCCATCGTAGTTCTGTGGCGTCCAGGCATCGCTGCCGGTCACGCTCGCGTCGAAGTGCAGCGGCGCATCCTCGACGATGGTGGCGGGGGTGTAGCCTTTTTCTAGCGCCGCCGAGTAGATGAAGGGTTTGAACGACGAGCCGGGCTGCCGCCAGGCCTGGGTCACGTGGTTGAACTGGTTGCGCGTGGCATCGAAGCCGCCGGCAAGGGCACGGATGGCCCCGTCGTAGGGGTCGATCGCCACCAATGCCGCTTCCGCCTCCGGCAGTTGGCCGAGCGCCCAGCTGCCGCCGTCGGTGGGTTTGAGCCAGACTTCGGCGCCGCGCTGCAGTCGTCGTCCGGCCGGGGCTTTGTCCAGGGTCCAGGCGCGGGCCGCGCCGAGCGCCTCGGCTTCGAGCAGCAGATCGTCGCCCAGCCGCGTTCGCACCCGCAATTCGCCGGGTTTCACCGAGAGGATGATGGCCGGTTGCAGTCGACCCGCCGGCAGCCGGTCCTGCAATGCCTCATCGACTGCTTTGCGGGCCAGATCGGGCAGCTCCGGCAGGCGCACAGTGCGTGTCGGGCCGCGATAGCCATGCCGCTCGTCGTAGTCCATTAGACCCTTGCGTAGCGCAGCCTGTGCGGCTGTCTGGTGGCTGGAGAGGATGGTGGTGTGCACGGTGATGCCGCTGTTGTACGCGGCTTCGCCGTAGCGCTCGTACATGTCGCGCCGCACCATCTCGGCGGCGTGGTCGGCCGACTCGGCCGCCGTCAGGCGGGCAGCGCGGACATTGATGGTCTGGGCTTTGGCCTCATCGAGCTGCGCTTCGCTGATATTGCCGAGCGTTTGCATGCGTTCCAGCACGTAGTTCATTCGCGCGCGGGCACGCTTGGGGTTGGCAATCGGGTTGCCGGTCGAGGGCGCCTTCGGCAGACCTGCCAGCATCGCCGTCTCGGCGAGAGTGAGCTGCTTGAGGTCTTTGCCGAAATAGGTCTTGGCTGCCGCAGCGAAGCCATAGCTGCGCTGGCCGAGATAGATCTGGTTGATGTAGAGCTCGAGGATCTGGTCTTTGCTCAGATTTGACTCGATCTTGTACGACAACAGTGCCTCGTTGAATTTGCGCGTGAGTGTGCGCTCGCTCGACAGGAAGAAGTTCTTCGCCACCTGCATGGTGATGGTGCTGGCGCCTTGGCGGGTCTCGCCGGCCACGAAGTTGGCCAGCATGGCGCGCAGCACACCGGCGTAGTCGATCCCTCCGTGTTGGTAGAAGCGCTCGTCCTCGGCCGCCAGGATGGCGTTCACCAGGTCTTTTGGCACGTCCTTGAAGCGCACCACCGAGCGGCGCTCCTCGCCGAACTCGCCGATCAGCTTGCCGTCCTCGGAGAGGATGCGAAGCGGCAGCTTGGGCCGATAGTCGGTGAGTACCTCGAGTGAGGGCAGCTTTGGGTAGGTGATCAGGGCGGCAAAGGCACCGAGCATGCCGCCACCCAGACCAAGAGCGGTCACGACAAGGGCAAGGGCGAGCAGCAGTCGTTTCGGCTTCAAGACGGTTTCCGGCGTGACGGAGGTGGCGCCGCGCATGACGCGGCAGGCATCGGTCGAATGACGAATTCCCAAGTGGATCGGGATGCATTGCAATCGTCGCCACACGCAATGCTACGACAGGGGTCGATACAAATGTTCCCGCAGCGCCTTGATCTGCTTCGCCAGCGTCTGTGGAGCCGGCCCGGTGTGGCTGTCGGCATCGATGCGGGCCGCAGCGCGCTGCGGGTGGTCGCGCTGCGGCGGCATGCCGCCGGCTTCGAGTTGGCGGGTCTCGCGTGGTCGGCCAACGAGACGGGCGCTGATGTGCCGGAGTCACGGGTGTTGGCTGACACGGTGCGACGGGCATGCCGCTCACTGGCTTGGCGACCCCGGCGCGTCGTCATGGGTGTATCGGGTGCCACGGTGTTGGCCCAGCCCCTCGTCGTTCCAGCATCAGCCGATGCAGAGGAGACCGCCGAGGCGGTCGAGCGGGTCGCGCGGACTCTGCCGCTGCCCTTGGCGGACGTGCGATTGGCGTGGGCGCCGTTGCCGTCGGTCGGTCCCGCGCAACTCGACCTGGCTGGCGTGGCGCCCGCCCACGCGCGCACCCTGCTGTTGGTGGCGGCTCGTCGCGAAGCGGTGCGCGCCTTGCAAGAGCAGGCCGCGAGCAGCGGTCTGGGTCGAGCGGTGGTTGATGTCGACACTTTTGCCGCACTGCGGGCCTTGCGCCGCGACGCGTCGCCGCAGCCAGGTGCCGCCGGCGGCCGTCTGTTGATCGACGCCGGTCGCGACTCGCTGCGGCTGCTGGCGTGGCCGGATGGCGGCGTCCCGCTGCTGCGCGTGGTGCCGTTGCCGGCCGCTGGTGCTGTCACAGAGCTGGCAGGCACCGTCGCCGAGACGGTCGCCAGCATGGCCGGCGACCTGGGT
>RFSW01000111.1 GCA_009923755.1 Betaproteobacteria bacterium
CGCCACCGAGCTGTCGGTGCGGAACAGGTGGCCGGCGGTGTCGATGCCCGGCACGCCGACCGGGATGAAGACGTCGCACTCGACCTGCATGGCAGGGTGGCCGATAACGACAGTAGGAACCTTGGCGACCGGTGGTGTCTTGCCGGGGTCGAAGCTCGACACCCAGAACAGCGCATCGGCGGCGCCAGAGGCCAGCACCGCATCCGTGTCGAAGGCGCGCGGGTCGTGCTGCGGGCCGGCGGCGGAGAGGCGCGTCCAGGTGCACACCTGATGCGCCGTGTAGTCGCCGTCGGTGCCGCCAAGGGGCAGGCCGTTACAGCGCGTGTGGGCGTTAAGTTCGCGCACCAGGTCGCATGCCGATTGCACGGCGAGCTCGGCGTGGTCGAAGTCGAGGTCGGAGGTGACCCACGCCACCACGCCATATTTGGCTGCTTTGAGTCGCTCGGCCAGGCGGGCGAGGTCAGCGGTCGGGATGCCGGCCACTTGCTCGCCACTTACCGGCCGCCCGGCGACCAGCGCGCGCAGCGCCTGCGCCACCTGCGCCAGGTCCTGGTTGGCGCACGCCAGTACCTCGGCTTTGCGGCCGGCAGGCGAGGTGGCCAGCGACGGGTCCTTGGGCGCGCCAAGCATCACCACCTCGCGGTCCTCGGCGCGCAGGCCGAACAGCGTGTCCTCGACCCACAGGCAGCGCTCGTAGAAGCGCGGCAGGCGGCTGGCGATGTCCGTTCCAAAACAGACCAGCAGGTCGGCGCGGTTGCGCACTTCGGACAGGCTCGTCACCACCCAGCCGGAGTTCTGCAGCACGTGGAAGTTGCGGAACATGCTGTAGCTGTTCATGTGGTCGACGGTGCCGCCGGTGGCGTCGGCGAGGTCCATGACGCCGCGCATGCCCGGCAGCTCGGTGCCGTTGCCGCCAAACAGCGGCGCGCGAGCACCGCGCAGCAGGTCGGCCGCGGCCGAGATGGCCTGCTCGAGGCTCGCCGGCTGGCCCTTGATGCGCGGCGTGACGCCGGCCTCCAGCGCGCGGTTGGCGGCGTCGAAGCCGGCGGTGGCGCGCGGGCAGGCGCCGGCATCGATACTTAGGCGGCCGTGGTCAATGGTGACGCTCAGGTCGTCACATAGCAGGCCACAAAAGCCACAGGGCACGTCGTGGCGAGTCTCTCTCGGGTGCTGGCTCATGCAGGATGTGCCTTTGTGTCGGATACGGTTCGGCGAGGTACCAGAGTGTTCGGGGGGCGTCGCTGTCGTGTCAGCCGCCCTTCGGCAGGGTTCGACGAACGCGTTTTGGAAATCGTCTTACCGCCGGAGTCGCGCAGTGTAACGCTCCGCAGTCATGAATTGAGCATCCCGCCTGACCACCCGGGCTGCGCGGCTGGGGTGCAGGCATGCCTTGAGGCATAATCGACGCTGTCTTAAAAACCGGGTGTCGCCTGGTCGAGCGGAAGCCCATGTCAAGCAGCCCGCAGCGCCTTTCACCTTCCAATCAGCCGGTCGCGCCTGTCCGTCTGGCGCGCGACGTCATGGTGCGTGCGCCAGCCCGTCTGCACATGGGGTTTCTTGACCTCGACGGCAGCCTCGGCCGGCGCTTCGGCAGTCTCGGGTTTACGCTCGAACGGCCGGGCACCGTGGTCTCAGCCAAGGTTGCCCCTGACCTGCGCGTCACCGGGGTCTCCGCCGAGCGGGCCCAGCGCTACATTGTTCGCACTGCCGAGCACCTCGGCTTGGCCGCGGCTGGACATTTTCACGTGGCCGAAACGGTGCCCGCGCACATCGGCCTCGGCTCCGGCACGCAACTCGCCCTCGCAGTGGCGCGTGCCCTGTGCTGCCTGGCTGGCCGTGAAGCCAGCGACGCCGAACTGGCCTGTGCCACCGGCCGCGGGCTGCGCTCCGGCATCGGCATCGCGGGCTTCGGTCAGGGTGGCTTTTTGGTCGACGGCGGCAACGCCGGCGAGCGCGTTGCGCCGGTGATCGCCCGGCTCGACATCCCCGAGGCATGGAGTGTTCTGCTGCTCTACGACGAGCGGGCTGCCGGTCTGCACGGCGATGCGGAGATCGAGGCGTTTCGACGCCTGCCACCCTTTACCGCTGCGCGTGCTGAAAGGCTGTGCCGCGCGACCCTCATGCAAATGTTGCCGGCTCTCGCAGACGCTGACTTGGCAGCTTTTGGCGCCGCCGTGAACTTGGTGCAGAACGAGTGTGGCGATCACTTTGCCCCGGCTCAGGGTGGGCGCTTCGCCAGTCCGCGTATCAGCGCTGCGCTGGCCTGGCTTGATGCCGAGGGCGTGACGTGTCGTGGCCAGAGTTCGTGGGGCCCGACGGGGTTTGCAGTGCTCGCCGACGCTCGCAGCGGCGAGGCTTGTGCGGCGGCCTTGCAGGCGCGTTTTTCTGCGCAGGGTGTGCGTGTCGAGCTCACCCGTGGCCGCAATCAGGGTGCCGACATCGCGCCTGTCGGCGCTGCCCTGCGTGCCGCATCAGCGGGCTGAGCGGCGCGTCCCGCTGCGTCCATCGCCGGCTGAGGCCCGAGTCAGCGGTGCAGCCCTCGTCCAACTGTTCGTCAACTGATCGCCCCGCGGAGAGCCACCATGACCGACGCCCCCTACATCCTGCACATGTTCACTCACGCGCCCAACGTCAGTCCTTTCGACGTCAATATGGCGGTGGATTCCGGCTACAACGTGGTCATTCCGTACACTAACCTCACGGTGGATCAAGTGCAGGGGATGACGCAGGACGCGATCTTTTCGCGCGGACCGAGCGGGGTGAAGCGCACTGCGATCTTCATCGGCGGGCGCGATAACGAGATCGCCAACGACATGGTCGAGGCGGCGCATCGCGCGATGGTGCCGCCGTTCGAGGTGAGCGTGTTCGCCGACCCGTCGGGGGCCTTCACCACCGCTGCGGCGATGGTGGCCTGTGTCGAGCGCGCACTCAAACGTGACCATGGCACTACGCTCGAGGGCAAGCGCGTCGCCGTGATCGGCGGTACCGGGCCGGTCGGGGCCGCGGCGGCTGTGCTGTCGGCAGATGCCGGCGCCGAAGTGCACATCATCGGCTACGAGCCGATGACGCATGCACGCACCACCGCCAATCGCCTCGCCGACAAGTATGAGGTCAGCATCACCCCCGCCGAGGCTGACCTCGAGCAGATCAAACTGCGCATGATCCGTGATGCTGACGTGGTGTTGGCGACGTCCAAAGCCGGTGTACAGGTGTTGACCCCGGCCGGCCTTTCCACCACGCATCACTTGCTTGTGGCGGCGGACGTCAATGCCGTACCGCCAGCCGGCATCGCCGGCGTCGATCTGATGGACGACGGCAAGCGCATTGAATCGGCCTCGGGCAAGACGGTTGCAATCGGTGCGTTGGCCATCGGCAATGTCAAGTATCAGACCATGCAGCGCATGTTCCGCAGCATGGTGAAAGCCGAGAAGCCGGTCTACTACGACTTCCGTGCAGCGTTCGCCTTCGCTCGCGCGTTTGTGGCCGAGGCGGGCTGAGCGGGGGCTGGGCGCAGTGCTCTGCTGCCGGCGTGTCCGGGCCCTGCGGGCAGATGCTTGGGGGTTCGCAGAGCGATGAATGGCCCGCTGGTGGTGGTGGCTGCCTCTGCACGGGCGCTGGTCGAGTGCCTCCGGCGCTCTGGCCTGCCCGAGGGCGGTGCACCACTGTTGGCGGTCGATGCTTTCGGCGACGATGACTTGCGCATCGCCGCCGATGGCCACCTGCGGCTCGCGCTGCCCCGCTTGCGCAGCGCCGAGGGGGTGCTCGATGCGGTGAACACGCTGTTGACCGGCCCGCGCGCAGTCGCCCTCAGCACCCGCGCCGGGGTGCCTTCAGCCGCCGCGCAGGTCATGCTCGGTGGGGGCTTGGATGGCGTACCGCAGGTGGTCCGCGCCATCGCCGGGCAGCATAGGCTCCTCAACGCATCGGCCGACGCCTGGGCCGCCGCACGCGACCCGCTGGTGTTCCATCGGCTCGGCATCGAGTCGCCGCCGACACGGTTGACGCCGCCGGAAGGCTTGCGCGGCTGGTTGTGCAAGGACACGGCGGGCAGTGCCGGCCTCGCGGTCCGACGTGTTGGAGAGATCGCCGGCGACCGCGCCGTGCCCTCCGGCACCGGCGTGTATTGGCAGCGCCGCGTCGCCGGTGTGCCGGTGTCTTTGTTGTTTTGCGCACACTCCGGCGGCATCGTGCCGGTGGGCATCAACCGCCAGTGGTGCAGCGCGGTGCCGGGTTTGCCATTTGCCTTTGGTGGGGTGGCCAGCGCTTTCGATGCCGGCGCGCGGGTGCACGATGCGCTGGTGGCCGCCGCCACCCGCATCACCGTGGCAACCGGGCTGCGCGGCCTGGCCAGCCTCGATGCCGTGCTCGACCGCCGCGGCCGGGTGGCGATGCTGGAGGTCAACCCGCGCCCGACCGCCAGCGTCGAGCTCTATGATCGATCGGCACCCGGCCTGCTCGCGCTGCATGTGGCAGCGGTGCAGGGGCGGAGCTTGCCTGATTGGCGCTCGGCGGGTGGCAGTCGGGCGCTGGCCTTGCTGCGGGCACCGGTGGCGCTGCGTGCGGGCCCGCGTCCACCCGGTGTGTCGGACTGGCGGGAAGGCGCACGGGTGGCGCGCGGCGAGCCGTTGTGCACCCTGCATGCCTCCGGCGACGACACGCGCCAAGCGATGCGCCGGGTCCGTGCTGCCGCAATTCGCTTCAAGTGCCGGCTTTTGCAGTCGGCGTATGTCGCCGCCCCCGATGGCGGAGGCTTTCCCTACAATCCCGCCGAACCGTGACCCCGATTTCACCTGTTCGTCATCTGAAAGTTTTAAGGAGAGACCATGCTTGATATGAGCCCGGCCCAATGGCCCAGCGTTGGCGCCACGGTGCAGCCGCTGGTCGAACGTCTGTTGCGCGACGCGCGCGCGCTGCGGGTCGGCGTCAGCCGCGCCGCCAACGGTGCCACCATCGTTGACGCCGGCGTCAAGTCGCCGGGCGGTGTCGAGGCCGGTCGCCTGGTCGCCGAGATCTGTCTCGGCGGTCTCGGCAATGTCTCGCTCTCCTATGCGCCTTATGAGCGTTGGTCG
>RFSW01000112.1 GCA_009923755.1 Betaproteobacteria bacterium
GCCCATCCTCCATGTGGTGCCGCTGCAGCTGCTGGCGTATCACACCGCCTGCGCGCGCGGCGCCGATGTCGACAAGCCGCGCAACTTAGCCAAGAGCGTGACGGTGGAGTAGACCGGGGGCATACCCCGCCGGCGGATCAGGCGTCGACCGTCTGCGCAGGCCGTTGCGGGGAGGTGTCCGGTTGCCCGCTGCCCTCGATGCGGAACATGCGGCCTTCGACGTGCGAGCCCTGGTGGATCTCCAGCCTAACGTAGGAGACGTCTCCCGACACACGGGCCGACTCACGGATCTCGATGTACTCGGCGGTGACGTTGCCATGGACAGTGCCGAGCACCACCACGCTGTGCGCCGACACACTGCCGTTGATCACCGCGCTCGGCCCGATCACCACCACGCAGTCGCGCTTCGGCGTGCCCTGCAGACTGCCGTCGAGGCGGCCATCGAAGCGCAGGCTCTTTTCAAAGTGGAAGACGAGGTCCCCATTGGCGCCAAGCCCCAACGTGACGCTGCGGTCGACCAGGGTGTTGAGGTTGCCGTCTTCGATGCGGACAGATTTGCGACGATTAAAGAACATCTCACTTGTTCCCGTTGACAGGCACCAACAAAGCCTCGGTTTGCGAGGCATTGGTGGTGGATGAGAGCATGACCAAAAGGTGGGATGCTCCCGAATAGAGACGCCCTTGGATGGTCTCAGCGACTTTGGGTGAACGTACCCCGAGTCGGGTGGATCTGTCGATATCGAGCGGCAGCGCGGCGATGCGGCTGTTATTGCTTGCCACCGGGTTGCGTACCGCCATGATGTCTAAGGTCAGGCGTTCGCCCGGGCTGCTACCGGACGGTGCGCGCAACAGGACCTCAAAGCCGATCTCCTTGCCTTTGCGCTGGGCAACAACCTGACTCAGTCGCTGCTGGGAGCGGTCGATCTTGAGCAGTCGCTCGGCCTCTGCCAGCCGCTCGCTCAGCGTGACGCGTTCGGCTTCAAGCTGCGCGAGGCGCTGCTTCATCTCCCCGGCAGCCGACACATCGACGCTCTGGGCGAGGCGCTGAATGGCGATGCTGGAAATCAGGCGGCGCCACCAGACCTCGTCGGGCACTGCCTGGCCGTTGCTTGTGGGGGTCGACGGCCAGCCGACCACCAGCGCGGCGCTCAGCGCAGCGAGGACGATGCAGGCAGCCTGCCAGCGACGCAGCCTCTGGCCATCGCCCACTATGACCGGGCCGTCGATCAGCGGATTCTTACGCGGCCGGAGCACGGGTCAGCGCAGCGCGGTCGAGCGCGCCGCTGCCGAGGAATGGTTTGGGGTTGACCACATGGCCATCGATGACCAGTTCGAAGTGCAGGTGTGGACCGGTGGAGCGCCCGGTCGATCCGACGCGGCCGATGCGCTGACCGGTGGTGACCGCCATGCCAGTGGTCACCTCGATGCCCTCCAGGTGGGCGTAGCGAGACTGCACCCGTTCGCCATGGGTGATGATCACCAGCTTGCCGTAGGCGTCGGCAGGCCCGATGAAGGTCACCACCCCAGGCGCTGAAGCGATCACGGCGGTGCCGGCACGAGCTGAGAAATCGATGCCGCGGTGAAAGGCCGGCTCGCCGGCGATCGGATGACGTCTCCAGCCGAACGGCGAGGTGACGGTCCCCGACACCGGCAGTTCGAGCGCCCGGTCGACCACCGAGCGAGCGGTCTCCTCGCTGCGCGAGAGCTGGCGCTCGAGTTCGGCTTGCAGCTGCGCGGCGCGGCCTTCCAGTTCGAGCAGAGCGACTTTCTGCAGGCCTTCATTGCGCAGTTCGCGGGCACTCTGGCGTTGCAGACCGCCGTCATTCCGCGCGGCAGGTTGCACGTCCAAGGCTGCCTCGAGGCTTTCGATGCGGGTGCGTAACTCGCCGATCTTGCCGGCCAACGCATCGCTGCGTGTGCCGTCCCAGATATCGACGACGCGTTGCAGGATGGTGAGGTTGGCGCCGCCGGTGACCCAAGCCAACAGGCTGCCACCGAACAGCAGCGTGCCGGAGAGCAGCAGGGCGGTGACGATCTGCCAGTTGCGGATGTGCAGCGAACGCGTGCGGCGCCCGGCGTGAGTGACAAGGATGATCTGCATGACGAAGCGGGGCGGCCTTTGGGGACCGCGGACCGATGGCCTCAGAGCGGCCGCAAACTATATCACGGTGTTTTTGTTGAGCCGCAGCGTTGGTGAATCGCTCGTCTGGATGTGCGACTATGTGGCTTGAATCGCCGAAACACCGTCTCGCGAGAGGTCGTTCAAAAAGCTGACATGTTGAGATTGCGCGACGGGCTTCTGCCCGCCCTCATCCTCTCCTTGCTGCTGCTGCAATACGCAGCAGTAGGGCATGTGCTCGCCCACATGGGCTTCGGACATCACGGCGTCTGGGCCGGAGCACCTCTGGCCGACGATGAGCCTCAGCCCGGGCAGCAGCCGGGTGGCTGTGAAGCGCCACAGTTGCATGCAGTGATCGACGGCAGCCCACTGGCGCCAGCGCCTGCAGTGCCTGTCCTCGACGCCGAGACGGCAGCCCGCACAGCATTCCTCCTTGCGGTCGCTGAGCGCACGCCGCCGCAGCCGCTCGGTCGCGGACCGCCCCGCTCCCTGTGACCCCCTGAGGCGCCGACGCGCAGCCGCGTCGGCATCGCAGTGATCGCTTCGCCCTTAGACCAGGGTGACGGGAGCAAACCATGAAGAAGATCCTCCTGGCCGGCGTGCTTGCCGGCCTGCCGGCCATTGGGCTGGCGCATGAAGTGACCATCCTCAAAGCCAAGCCGGTCGACGTGACCGCGCTGCCCTTCCTCGGCCACGACGAACTGCGCGCCGCACAGCCGGTATCGGTGCTGTTCGGACAGCGCCTCGACGAAGTCCGGCATCAGACCCTGGGCGATGCGCTCAGCGGTCTGCCTGGCGTCCATTCCTCCGCATTCGGGTCCGGCTCGAGTCGCCCCGTGATCCGCGGCCTCGATGCGGGCCGGGTGCGCGTTCTCGATGGCGGCCTGGATGCCCTCGACGTATCCACCTTCAGCCCGGACCACGCGGTGACCACCGACAATGTGTTCGCCGAGCAGATCGAGGTGATCCGGGGGCCGGCCTCTGTGCTGTACGGCGGGGCGGCGATCGGCGGCGTGGTCAATGTGGTGAGCAGTCGCCTGCCGCGCGAGGCCATGGATGGCAGGCACGGTCGCCTGGTGAGCCGCTACGACTCAGCCACCC
The DNA here is from genome assembly GCA_009923755.1 of Betaproteobacteria bacterium. Lineage (GTDB taxonomy): Bacteria > Pseudomonadota > Gammaproteobacteria > Burkholderiales > UBA3065 > UBA3065. The sequence goes on from RFSW01000112.1 coordinate 3,221, forward strand.
GCGGTTGGCTGGGCGGGGTTCAGGTAGACGGCGGCAACGGCCGCATGGCCTACAACGTGCAGCTCTCCGGCCAGCGCGCCAATGACCTGCGCGTGCCGGGCGCGGTGCTGGCCTTTCCCGAGAGCGCCGAGGCCCGCGGATTCCGCGGCCGGGTGCCTGGCAGCGCCAGCGACACCAATGAGGGCTCGTTTGGCACCTCGTTTACCGGCGATAACGGTTACCTCGGCTTTGCGGTGAGCCGCACCGAGCGTGACTACGGCGCGCCGACGCTGCATCTGGGCGAGGAGCAACCGGTCCGCATCGACCTGCAGCGCAACCGCTACGAGACGGCAGGTGAGTGGCGTCCGGGAGGTGCGGTGGAGCGCATGCGGTTCTCGGCGACCCACGTCGACTATGGCCACAATGAATTGGAGCGGGAGGCTGTCGGATCGCCGTTCGAGGTGGCGAGCCGCTTCGCCAGCCGCGGCAACGAGGGCCGGCTCGAAGTGACGCTCGCTGACGTGCTGGGCTGGCGCACCGCACTGGGCGCCAGCGCCAACCGGCGCGAGGTCTCTACGCGTGGCGAGGAGGGGCTGCTGAATGCCGCCGGTCCGGTGGATTCGACCGGTCGCGGCGTGTTTGCTGTAGCCGAGCGCGACATCGGCCCGGTGCACGTGGAGCTGGGTGGACGCGTCGATCGCGAGTCGCGCGACCCGGCCGCCGGGCGCGGTCGCGACTTCACGCCGACCACTCTGTCTGCCGCTGCGCAGTGGGGCTTCGTGCCGGGTTATGGCGTGGGATTGACCTTGGGCCGCGCACAGCGCGCCCCCGGCGTGGAGGAGTTATATTCCGGGGGCAAGCACCACGCCACCGGAACCTTCGATGTCGGCAACAGCGGGCTCGGCAAGGAGACCGCGCGCAACATCGAGTTCAGCCTGCGCAAGACCGACGGACCTTTGCGCTGGAAGGCCGCGGCTTACCGCACGCGCTTCGATGGCTTCGTCTACGGGGCGCTGGGACCGTCCGTTGAGCCCGACGATACAGATCCACGTGGATTCTCCGAAGTGCCGAGCGGCGAGTTCACCCTACAGACCTTCCGCCAGGACAATGCCACCTTTCGCGGCTTCGAACTGGACGGCAGCTATCAGTTAAGTGAGAGCTGGACACTGGGAGCGTTCATCGATCGCACCCGGGCGACCGTCGACAACTATGGCCCGGCGCCGCGCATCCCGCCGTTGCGTTATGGCGTCACGGCGGTGTGGTCATCCAGTGGCTGGCGCGCCGACGCGCGGCTGACGGTGGCCGACAGCGTCGACCGGCTGGCGGTGAATGAGACCGGGGGCTACACCCGCCTCGACGCCGGAGTGGCTTACCGCACCGTATTGATGGGCCGCTCGGCGCATCTCACGCTGCGCGGCATCAACCTGCTCGACGAGGACATCCGCCTGCATACCAGCTTCCTCAAGGACGGTTTCCCGCTGGCCGGCCGCAGTGTGGTGCTCGGCGTGAGCGTCGATTTCTAGCGCTAACCCCGGAGGCAGGCGGGCCTATTCGTGGTGGCAGGCGTGGCTTCCATCGGGACACTCTTCTCGCTCCTGCTCGCTTACGCTCGAAAGTCGCAGCGAAGAGCTTTCCCGATGCGCCCCGCCAGCGACGGTCAGCGCAGCTCCAAAAACCTGGACCCGGTGGGGCCGCCCCCTGATCTCTCAGCGCAACGCTTCGATGCGGTAGAGCGCGGTAGCGCCGAGCAGGTTGTGCAGCGTGGTGACCGGCCGGTTGTCGGTCAGCACCAGCCGCTCGAGGATGTGCACGCCGTGCTGCTGGCAGAACAGCTCGAAGTCGCGCAGCGTGCAGAGGTGGATGTTGGG
>RFSW01000113.1 GCA_009923755.1 Betaproteobacteria bacterium
TCCATCGCGCGGAGGGCCGACACGCGTCCCGCGACCACGCTCCGCTCGATCATCCGCCGCGGGCCCGACGTCGTGTTCGCCTCCGACGTCGCCGAGCCGGGCACCGCGAAGGTCATCAGTGACGCAAGCGGCAACCAGGTGCTCATGTACGTGGGCATCCCGGTCGACGGCGTGGTCGAGGGCGACGCGAGCGACCTCGCCGGCCTGCCCAATCTGGCCTTCGCGCACCGCATCGGCGGCGCGCGCAACGTCTGGCTGGGCTTCGGCGTGCAGGCGCCATTCGGCCTCGGCATCGAATACAGCCCGGCGTTCCGCGCGCGCTACGACACCCGCGAAGCACGCTTGCGCGTCATCGATGTCTCCGGCGCGGTCGGCTTCCAGCTCACCGACAACATCTCGCTGGGCGGCGGCATCAACGTACAGCGCACCGACGCGCGGCTGGAGAACGCCGTCCCCAATCTCAACGGCACCGGCCCCGGCCAGTTCGCCACCGATGGTGTACTCATCGTGCGCGCCGACAGTTATGCCGTTGGCGGCAATGTCGGGCTCCACATCAAGGCCAATGACGCGCTGCAACTCGGTTTGCACTACAAATCGCGCATGTCCCATGACCTCGAGGGCTACGGACTCGGCAGCAGCCTCACCGGCGTCCCCGAAGTCCCGCTCGACCTGCTCAACGGGCGCAGCGGTGCCGTCACCCGCCTCAATCTGCCGGACGTCATCACCGCCTCGGCGGCCTGGCAGGCTACCGACAATCTCAGCCTGATGGCTGAGCTCCGCTGGTTCAACTGGTCGCGCTTCCGCGAACTGGCTTTCCAGTTCGACCTTGGTGGCGGCAACCGTTTCCCCTTGAACCGCCCCGAGTCCTACCACGACGAATACGGCCTTGCCTTTGGCGGCGAATACCGCATCAACCCCCAGTGGACGGTTCGCGCCGGCTATCTCTACGACCGCACACCGACGCCCAACACCACCCGCAGCGTGGCGGTACCAGACGCCGACCGGCATTGGTTCAGCGTTGGTGCTTCGTGGGCTTTCGACCGGCAGTGGATTCTCGACATGGCCTACTCGCGCGTCGAGTTCGAGACCGTACGCGTCAACCGCACCGGGCCGGTCGTCAGCCCGCTGGCCGATGTCACTGCCACCGGCAATCCCAACGTAGACGTGGTCGGTTTGGCCATCCGCCACAATTTCTAGCCGACACGGCTAGTTCGAGTCCGCGTTGCGGTTGGGACATCCGGCCGAACGTCCGCGGCTCCACCGTATCCCAACGCCCGCGAACCGCCCGCTACTTCTCGGTCATCGTCCAGACGCCGTCCCAATCGGCAGGCGGCGGCCTGTCGCGCAGAGTAACGATGCGCTCGAGGTAAAGCTCGGCGGTCACGTCCTTGCCCCGTCGCGCCAACACCGCGCGGAACGCCTGCTCTGCACGGTCCCACTGCTGCGAGCGATACGCCGCAAGCCCGGCCTCGTGATCGCCGATCGAATCCTGGAAGGCCGCACGCGCGGCACCCTGCATATACCCCGCTACCTCATAGATGGTCACCGGCTCGAGCTTGCCCTTGACGCGCAGCTGATCGGTCTCGCGCATCAAGATCGGTGTCCGCAGTCGCTTGGCCAGAGCCTCGCTGATAAGGATGCCGGCGCCGTAGTACTTGGTCGCACCCTCAAGGCGCGAGGCGAGGTTCACGCTGTCGCCGATCACCGTGTACTCCATGCGCTTGGGCGACCCGATGTTGCCGACGATGACCCGACCCATCGCGATACCGACACCGATGTGGATGGCCATCAACCCCTCTTCAGCGCGACGGGCGTTGAGCTTATCGAGCTCGATGAGCATGCCCTGTGCGGTCAGCACCGCGCGGTCGGCATCGTCCTCCGCCTGAAACGGGGCGCCGAACAGTGCCATGATGGCGTCGCCGATGTACTTGTCGAGGATGCCCTTGTGACGAAAGATCACATCGACCATCTCGGCGAAGTAAGAGTTGAGCATGTTCACCGTGCCGCGCGCACCCAAGGCCTCCGACAACGTGGTGAAGCTGCGGATGTCCGAGAACAGGATGGCGATGTCCTGGTCCTTGCCGCCGAGTTGGTCTTCGCCGCCAGCGAGTAACTGGTCGGCCACTTCCTGACTCATGTAGCGCGCCATAGTGGTCTTGACACGCTTTTCGGCGGTGATGTCTTCCAGCACCAGCATGTTGCCGATCGGCTCGCCGTCGAGGCCGATCAGCGGCGTGGCCACGCTGTTCACCGACTTCTCGATGCCGAACCAGTTGAGCGTATGGTCGATATTGATTTGCCGGTTGCCGCTGTCTCGGGCCCGCACCAGCGCCTCGATGATCCACGGGTTCTGGTTGCCCAGGCTGCCCTCGATGGTCGGACAGATCGACTTGCCGACCAACGAGCCCTCCTCCAGCTGCAGGAGTTCGCGTGCCGCCTCGTTGACCGACGCGACGAAGCCGTTTTCGTTGAGGGTGATGATGGCGTTGGCCACGCTCTTGAGAATCGACTCGTTGTAATTGCTGACCTGCCGCACCTCGTCGAACAGGCGGCTGTTGTCGAGTGAAATGCCGATCTCCGCGGCGAAGGCCTTGAGCCGGATCTCGTCCTTGGCACTGAACGGCCCACCCTCCTTGTTGAGCACCTCCACCACGCCGATGCGCTGGCCTTTTTTGCCGACCACCGGAACTGCGAGAATGCTGGTGGTGCGATAGCCGGTTGCACGATCGACCGCCGGGTTGAAGCGCGCATCCTGGTACGCGTCAGCGATGTTGACGGTGCGCCCGGTCTTGAACACCGCACCGGCGATACCTGCGTCATCCGGCATACGGATCTCGCGGATCTCCAGCCCCTCAGCAAAGCGCGACCACAGCTCGCCGGTCTTCGGATCGTCGAGCAGCAGCGTGCCGCGGTCGGCGTTCAACAGCTTGCTGGCTGCCTTCATGATGCGGGTAATCAGCACGTCGATCTCGATCTCGCCGGCCAGATCGTGCGTGATCTCGAGCATTTGCACCTCTTCGCGCAGGCTCTCGACCATCTTGTTGAAGCCGGCGTAAAGATCGGCGTACTCGTCAGTCGTGGTCACTTGCAGCTTGGTGACCAGATCGCCCTTCGCCACCTGATGCATGGCCTCGATCAGGCGACCGGCAGCGCGCGACACGTCGGCGGCGGTCAGGATCGACATGGTCAGCGCCGCGATACCGGTCACCGCAGCGACGCCGCCGAGCCAGATCCACAGCGGCAGCATCTGCTCGCTGGTCACTGTCACGCCCAACTCGTCGAACAGGATGTTGATCTTGACCATGGTCGAGCCGGCAAAGAACACCAGCGGGATGGCGGCAACGAACAGGGACAGGTACAGCAGCTTTTCGCGCAAACGGACCGCGATCAGCTTGGGCAGCTGATCGGCCTGGTCGTCCTCGTCGCGGAACTGGTTGAGCCCGACCAGGATCGGTTCGATCATGCGGTTCAGGCTGAAGTATTCGATGATGGCGTGTACCGGCGCCGCAAAGAACAAGATGCACGCAGCCATGGTCCAGACCTGCCAATCGACAAATCCGACGTCGAGCGTGTAGTTGAATCCCTCCAGCACCAACACCATTGCCAAGGCCGCGAGCGGGCCATGCACAAAGGTCACCCGCAGGAAGGACCGGAACGGCAGGTTCAGCAGCGCGGCTGTCGCGTCATTGAGAAACCGGGTCGCGATGTGCTGCCCGCTATCGAGGATGCGCAGCGCCTTCATCACCGGACGGGCGTCGCGCCGGAGAAGCACGATGTCTGGCCCGATGAACACCGCCATGGCGGCCGGCAGTGCCGAAAAGAACAGCAGCCACTGCTCCAGGCTCATGTTGAGCCCGGCATACATCAACAGGATCACCACCCCGACGGCGCCGGAGGTTCCGGCCAGATAGATCCAGACCAGCTTCTGCAGGAAGCGACGCGGCGTGATCGGCGGAACGGGATCTTGGGTCATTGGACACAAATCGGCGCTGCGGCAGCCTTAGGCCACCGCAGCGCACAGGAACAGCAGCCCGGCTTAAGCCAGGTAGTCGTGCAGCACGCGGCCGTGCGGCAGCGTGATGTCACCAAGGAAATGCTTGCCGCCGACGATCTTCTTCACCGGCAGGTCAGCCACCGGAGCGTTGACGTGCGGGATCAGGTGCAGACGCGCATCACCCACCCAGCTGCCCTTGATCGTGATGTTGGTCAGGTTGTAGGCCACCAGTTGCGCGATCTTCGGCGTGCCATCGACGTCGGGGATCAGCTTCAGGTTGCACTGGGTCTTGGTCATGGCCTTGGCCATGGCTTCGATGCCGCCTTCGCTCTCGCGGTGCTTGAACGCCATGGTGCCCATTGCAACCATCTGGCCGGCGTAGTTCAGGGTGCCGGTCAGGGTGTCAGCCACCACTTCGAGCTTCGGGTGGGCGTACTTCTTCGGGAAGCCCCACACTTCACGGCCACCCGAGATCGGCGGCTCATCGTCGAGGTACATCTGAGCGGTGAAGTTGATCGGCTCGCCTTTGTACAGGCAAGGAATCACCACGCCCGACTCGGTGTAGTCACCAAAGCCGGAGCTGTCCGGCATCTTGATCCACTCATACAGCACGTGGCCATCGGGGTTGGGCTCGAGCGGCTCGGGCACTGCATGGCGCAACGCGTCCTTGCAGGTCTCGTAGGTGATGATCATGTACTCGCGGTTGATGAAGCGGTACGGGCCCATCGGGTAGCTCGGGCTGGCAGCCGGCATCGAAGGCAGCTTGAGGATCTCATCGACTTTCATGGTTCTCTCCCTTGGGGACTTGGTTTGCAACCACCCCGGAGGTGTCACAGCAAACGACTTCATCGGCTGGAGCGCA
>RFSW01000114.1 GCA_009923755.1 Betaproteobacteria bacterium
GGCGTTAGCTCATGCATTGATGCCTCACGGGTGTTCGGTACCAGCTTTACCCACGCGTTATCGCTCGCGATGATGTCTGGGTGATCCGGGAGCGTACGCAACTCGGTTTCGAAGAGACCGAGCGCTTGCTGCATCGAATGTTGGAAATGGGTTGGGTGGGGCGTATTCGACCCCAGCGATCGGTGGTCATCTCTCTGCGCCGGCGCACACAAGCCAAACATGACCGTTGGGTGTTGCTAGCGAACCCGGACAAGCTAACGCTAGCCGAGGTGTTCAGGTTGTTCGCATTTAGCCCGGCACCCGATTCACTGCTGTCTCAGCAAGTACTGACGCTACTGAATCGAGATTTATCGGTGTCCATCACGGATCATTTCAAAGCACTGCGTGCAAACGAAAATAGTTGATCAAGTACCTGATCGGGTTGTTCCGCCATCAGCGCGTGGCCGCATGCTTCCAGCGTAACGGTCTTTGACTGTTTCATTACTGAAGATAATGCGGTTGCTGCTTTGGCAGGTGTCATGATGTCTTTGCGGCCGAGCAGAAACAGGGTGGGGCAGCCAAGCGATGCGGCTGCCTGTTCGCCGTTGCTGTAATCATTGCAGGCGGCGAAGTCGGTATAGAACACCTGCGCCGGATTGATCTCGGAGATGCGCTGCATCAGCCGACGACTACCACCGTGTACATAAAAACCCGGACCCGGTGCAGAGGGCTTCTGCGCAATAGAAGAGTGCGACCAGATATTCACCATGTCGATTGCGACGGGTTCGCGCTCGCGCGAAGTCTCTAGTAGTGCAGGTGAGACGCGCATCGGGTAGGCGGTACCGACCATCGCCAGCCCTTTGACGCGCTCGGGACAGCGCGCCGCGGCCTGCAGCGCGATGAGTGAGCCCATGCTGTGACCGATGAGAACCGCTTGCGTAACGTTGGCCGTATCCAGTACCTGATTCAACCAATCCGCCATCGCTTCCACAGAAGTCAGCGCATCACCGCGGCTGCGACCATGCCCGGCCGCCAGTACTGAGAATCCGTGATGAGCGAAGTAGCGGGTTTGTAAAATCCAGACCGAGTGATCATTTTGTGCGCCGTGAATGAACACCGCAGTCGGTAGTGCGTTATTGAAGGGCTTGCCGCCGGTGTAGGCATAGGCGCGCTGGTCGTTGATCGTGAGCTCCATCTCAGGCCCCCTTCTGCGCAGCTTTCAGCCCGCGCTTCAGATCATCGATCAGATCATCCGCATCCTCCAAACCAACCGAGAGCCGCATCGTGCCCTCAGTAATGCCAGAAGCAGCCAGCTGCTCGTTCGGCACCCGGAAATGCGTCGTCGACGCTGGATGAATCACCAGTGATTTTGCATCACCCACATTCGCGAGATGCGAAAACACTTGCAGTGACTCGACAAAGCGGCGGCCTGCAGCACGATCACCTTTTAGCGAGAATGAGAATACCGCGCCGCAGCCGCGCGGTAGCAAGCGTGCGGCAAGTGCGTGATCAGGATGATCGGGCAGCTCTGGGTAGGCCACCGATTCAATTGCCGGGTGTGACACTAAAAACTCGACCACCTTACGGGCATTGGTGACATGCTTTTCCATTCGTAACGAGAGGGTCTCTATGCCCTGCAAGATCGTGAACGCATTATGCGGGCTCATCACCGCGCCGAAATCACGCAGACCCTCGCGTCGTGCACGCAATGCAAACGCAGCTACGGTCGATTCTTCCGAGAACACCATGCCATGAAAGCCATCATAGGGCTCGCAGAGTTCTGCAAATCGACCGGTGGCTTCGTATGCGCGTTGCCAGTCGAAACTACCACCGTCAATCAGCAAGCCACCAACCGCCGTACCATGCCCACACAGAAACTTAGTCGCTGAATGGAAGACCAGATCAGCACCGTGATCGAGTGGCTTGAGTAAGTAAGGCGTGGTAAAGGTAGAGTCCACCATCAGCGGCAGATGATGCTCATGCGCGATGGCGGCAACGCTATCAATATCGAGCACATCCAGGCCAGGATTGCCGAGCGTCTCGGCAAATAAAACCTTGGTGTTCGGGCGGATATTGTTGCGCCAGGCATCCAGATCGCGCGGATCGATGAAGGTGGTCTCAATACCGAAGCGCCGCATGGTGTAACCAAGCAAGTTTTGCGAGCCACCGTAGAGCGCTCGTGAGGCCAGCACATGCGAGCCAGCACCAGCAATCGTGGCCAACCCGAGATGTAAAGCAGCCTGCCCACTGGCAACCGCTAAACCGGCCACACCGCCTTCCAGTGCTGCAATACGCTCTTCAAGCACCGCATTAGTCGGATTCGAGATGCGCGAGTACACGTGCCCGGCGCGCTCCATGTTGAACAGGGCCGCCGCCTGCGCCGAGTCCTCGAAGGCGAAGGAGGTGCTGGCGTAGATCGGCACGGCGCGCGCACCGGTGGCCGGGTCCGGCCGCTGGCCGGCGTGCAGTGCCAGGGTGTCGAAGGACGGGTACTTGGGAGCGGACATCGGATTCCGGATTCGGGTGGCGCGGTTACGCGGCTGGCGGCTCCGCCTCGGTGCGACGATACTCGCGCGCCCCGGGCATCCGTTTGGGGGCAGGTCACAGCGGCGAGCGCAGCGAGTCCGCTGCTTGCCGCGGTTATACGGCGGGCTGGGCTGAACTTGCGGCCCGACGCAGCGTGACCATCCCGGCGCGTGTCAAGGTAGTTGTCGCCTCAGTCATGCAGCCTTCTGCTGAGACTGCGTGGCGCTGGCAGCCGGGTTGACCCCCGTCGTGCTCCGGATTGAGGCTGACCACGCCGATGTGCGACCAGTCGCGCGTGCTGCCGGACCAGCGCCTTGGGTTGCGCTGTCGTGCTTGGATGTACAGCGCGTGGCGGGCCGCCAGGATGGCCTGATCTTCGCCAGCGTGGCGCTGAGCTGGGCTGACGTAGCGGATGCCGCTGTGACGATGATCGACGTTGTACCAACGCACGAACTCAGCCGCCCAAGCCCGGGCCTGCTCCAGGCTGGCAAAGCCCTGGGCGGGGAACTCGGGGCGGTACTTGGCCGTGCGGAACAACGCCTCGGCATAGGCGTTGTCGTCGCTCACGCGGGGCCGCGAGTACGACGGCTTGACCCCCAGCCAGTGGAGCATCGCCAGCACCGAGGTGGCCTTCAAGGTGGAGCCGTTATCGCCGTGCAGCACCGGCTTGGTGTCCAGGGCGGCGATGCCCTCGGCCAGCGCCGTGCGGCGCACCAGATGCACAGCGTGATCGGCGTCGTCCCGTTCATGCACCTCGGCACCCACGATCTTGCGGCTGTACAGGTCCAGGATCAGGTAGAGGTAGTACCAGCGGCCCATCACGACAGCCGGCAGGTAGGTCATGTCCCAGCACCAGACCTGGCCGGGGGCCGTGGCGATGTGGGTGGTGGGCGGGCGTGTGGCCCGCGGTGCCTTGGCGCGGCCCCGATGGGCGGTCTGCCCGTGCTCGCGCAGCACGCGGGCCATGCTGGACTCGCTGCCCAGGTAGAGGCCATCGTCGGCCAGCATGGGCACGATGCGCGCCGGCGGCACGTCGGCAAAGCGCGGCTCGTTGGCCACGGCAAGCAGCGCGGCCCGCTCGGTCGGGCTCAGGGCATGGCTCGGCGTCGGGCGCACGGCCTGCGGCCTGCCATCGCCCGCCACGGCCTTGCTGGGCCTTCCAGCGCTGCAGGGTGCGCAGCTCGATGCCGGCGATCTCACAGGCCGGCTGCAGCCGTGCGCCGGCCGCATGCGCGGCGTCAATGTCTCGGGCCAGAGTTTGGCGATCTTCGAGGCCGATCATTCGTCCTCGCCCGGGTGGAAGATCGCCGCGCCCTTTCTTGATAGCACCAGCAGCGCGGCTGTCTCGGCCAGCGCGCGGTCCTTGCGCTGCACCTCACGCCGCTCGAGCGCCTTGATGCGCTTGCGGTCGGCGCGCGTGGCCTGGGGGCTGGCGCGCACGTCCTCGGGGTCAGCCCGTGCGGTGGTGCAACTGGCCCGCCACTGGTCCAGCTCGGCCGGGTACGCCCCGTGCTCTCGGCACCAGGCGCTCTTGGCCGCCTCGCTCATGGCCGCCGTGGTGATCACGGCCTCCAGCCGGCCGCCCGCAGTCCAGGCCCGCCCTCGGGCGGGCCTGGACTGCACCTCATCGCGCCAGCGCTCCAGTGTCCCGGCCCCAACGCCCACCTCGCGCGCCACCACCTCCAGCGCCGCGCTCTCCGGCGGTAGCAACCGAGCGTCCTTGAATGCCTGTCCGTATCGAGCCACTGTCGTCCTTCATCACCGCCCCCGGGTTCTTGGTTCTATGGAGGCGACAACTATTCTGACGCGGGGGGGTGTGGTGGCGCTCGATCAGTCTGGCGCCGTGGCGTTCAAGGCGCGCTGCACACGCGCGACGGTGCTGTCCACGCTGCTGCGGCTGGACGTCGAGGCGATCGCGATGGAGGCGTGCGCGGGCGCACACGATCGGGCGCGCAGGCTCGCTGAACAAGGGCGTTGCGTGCGGCTGCTGGTGGCGGCCGATGTGCGCGCCTTCGTGCGGGGGCAGAAGAACGACTACAACGACGCCCAGGCCATCGCCGAGGCGGCGCTGCCGCCCACGGTGCGCACGGTCGGCGTCAAGACCATCGAGCAGCAGGACATTCAGATGCTGCACCGCATGCGCTCGCGCCTGGTGCAGCAGCGCACGGCGCTGATCAACCAGGCGCGCGCGACGCTGCTCGAGTG
>RFSW01000115.1 GCA_009923755.1 Betaproteobacteria bacterium
AGACCGGCTCGCTGTCGCGCTCTGACCGCTTGGCCAAGTACAACCAGTTGCTGCGTATCGAGGAAGACCTTGGTGACGTGGCGATCTACCCGGGCAGGTCAGCCTTCCGTCAGCGGGGCTGACTGCGGATGACCGGATATGCGACTCGCCACCCTGGTATTGCTGATCGTCTTGGCGGTGTTGCAGTACACCTTGTGGCTCGGCAAGGGTGGGTGGTTGCGCATCTGGTCGCTGGAGCGGGATATCGCTGCGCAAGCCGAAAAGCAGCGCCAGCTGCGCGAGTCCAACGCGGTCGGCCATGCCGACGTCGAGGACCTGCGATCCGGTCTCGGTGCGGTGGAGGAACGCGCGCGTCGGGAGATCGGCATGGTGCGGCGCGATGAGACCTTCTTTTTGTACCCGCAACGCAGCGACCGAAGCGCGCCTGCCAAGACCCCTTCTCCATTGCCTGGGCAGCCCCGTGAGCCGACACCTTGACGCGATCGCCGCGGCCTTGCTTGCCGTGATGGTGGTGCCGGCTGCGCAGGCCGCGATGTGGTATCCGGTCATCAACGATGAGTTGGCCATCGTCTCGCTCAACCAGGAGTCGTTGGTATCCAAGGGGGCCACGGTGGCTGGAGAGTTCCAGTACGTGTTCAAGCGCACACTCACCGAGGCCTACGCCGACGATTCGCGCACCGATACCTTCCGGCGCATGAAGACCTGGATCGAGGCCGATTGCAGCGCTGGCACGCTCAGGGTGCTCGAACGCTCGCTGATCGGTGAAAAGGGAGACCGCGTCGCCGAGGGTGTGCCCGGTCGCCTGCGAGCCGCTCGCCCTTCAGAGATGCTGGATGCTGCCGAGAAAATGATGTTGAAAGTCGCCTGTGGTGGAATCAGGGCGGCGGATTGATACCCTCGAGAGGTTTTTGAATGACCCCACCCGAACACTTCGAAGATCTTTTGGCTGACGACGACGATGAACTGATCGTCATCGACTTTGACGAGTTAGAGTCAGATCCGGCTAGCGGGGTCGATTCGCGCGATGGGGACTACCCCGGCTTTCAGCGTTGGATCAAGGATCGCGGGCTCCGGCTGATCGACGCCCAGATCCATGCCGAACGCATGTCGCGCTGGTCGGTGCGTCCACGGTTTCTCATGGTGTGCATGGTGGGCGCGCACGAGTTGCCGCTTGTGGCGCGCACCCTCGCTAACCTGGAACGCCAGCTCTACAAAGACTGGATCGTCGTTTTCATCTCCGATCAGCCGGAACCCTCGCCCGTGTTCCGGCAATCCGACTGTCTGGGTTGGATCTGCGTCGAATCCCTCGCCGACAGCGCTTTGGTAACCGGCCATCTCAACGAGTTGCCCAGCGTACTCAGATGCGACTGGATGACACGGCTGCCCCCCGGTTTCGAACTGGAGGAGCAGGCACTTTTGGTTCTCGGCGATTACATCAATCTGCACCCGGAGTGGGCTGCGTTCTACACCGATGATTACGTCAGCGATGGTGCGGGCAATTTCTCGCGGCCGCGCTTCAAGCCCGATTTCGACATCGACCACTTCCGCGCGTACGACTACATCGGTGAGGCGCTCTGGTTCAACGCCACTGCCTTGGGTGCGACCGGGGGTCTGGTCGAGCTCGGTGACGCCAGCTTTTACGAGATGCTGTTACGCACCTGGGAGCGCGTCAGCGACCAAGCGATCGGCCACGTCGCCGAGCCGGTCCTGCGACTTCCGGTCGAATCGATCCGCTCCGATGCAGATTCGCCGATGCACGATGCGGCCGTGACCGCGCATCTTGAGCGGACGGCCATGGGGGCCACGGTCGGACAAGGCATCGTCCCGGGGGTGCGCTTGATCCGCTGGGCTTTGGCAGCCGAGCCTTCGGTGACGATCATCATTCCCACGCGCGACAAACTGGAGTACCTCGCGCCCTGCGTTGAGAGCCTGCTCGAAAAGACGCGTTACCAGAATTACGAGATCCTGATCGTCGATAACCAGAGCAGCGATCCAGACACACTCAAATGGCTCGAGGCGATCCCCGACCAGAGTGAGCATCGGGTACGGGTTCTGCGCTGGGACCATGAGTTCAATTTTTCGGCCATCTGCAACTTCGCCACCGAAAACTGCGACGCGGAGTTCGTCTGTCTCGTCAACAACGACACGGAGGCGCTTCAGGAGGAGTGGCTCTCGCGCATGGTCGGATTGGGTCAACGGCCCGACGTGGGCGTCGTCGGGTGCCGGCTGACCTTCCCCGAGACGGGCAAGGTGCAGCACGCCGGCATTGTGCTCGGGTTGGGCCACTACGGCATCGCAGCGCATCCGTTCGCGGGCGAGTCGCGGCTCGAGGATGCCGGCCCGCTGTGCATGGCGCAGTTGGTCCGAAACGCATCAGCGGTGACCGCTGCCTGCATGTTGGTGCGGCGCGCGGATTACGTGCGCATCGGTGGTTTTGACGAGCAGAACCTCCCGGTCTTGTTCAACGATGTGGATTTCTGTTTAAGGATGCGGGAGTCTGGCAAGCGCGTGCTGTGGACCCCTTACAGCACGCTGGTGCACCACGAGAGCGTCTCCCTCACCGGCCGCAAGGACCTCTGGCAGCTCGCCGCGATCTTCGATCGAAGCCTCGCGGAACGCCGCTACATGCTCAAGCGGTGGGGCCGGGTGATCGGGCGCGACCCGTTTTACAACCGGCATCTTGCCTTGTCGGCGAACCCGGTCACCGCACCGCTCAAACACTACTCCCCGGTGTCGGCGTATCCCTTGGCATGGGACCCCGAGTTCAACGACCGGCCGCGTGTCGTCGCGATGCCCTTGGCGGGTGGCAGCGGCCTTTATCGCATCACCCACCCGCTCACTGCCTGCTGTGATGCCGGCTTGTTGCAGTTTGTCGGTCTGGATACGTTCATCGTCGGGGGGCGCTTTCCCACGCATGGCGAGCTGCTGCGTCTCAAGCCCGATGTGCTCGCGGTCCATGCGGCCATCGGTGACCAAGCGATCGACTACCTGCGCGAGCTCGACGTCAGCTTCCCGAACATCCGGCGGGTCTTTTCGCTCGACGATCTGGTCTCACAGCTGCCACGCAAGAACAATCTGTTCAAGCACTTCGTCGGCCAGTTCCGCGACGCTCGGCCGCGTTTGCGCGCCGCACTGCGAGAGTGTGATCGACTGATCGTCTCTACCCAGCCCCTTGCCGACCTTTGCCGCGACATGGTCGAGGACATCGTCATCGTGCCCAACCGCCTGAATGACGACTGGCGGGGTCTGAAATCACAGCGCAATGTCGGGCGTCGACCGCGCGTCGGCTGGGTCGGTGCGCTTCAACACCAGGGCGATCTTGAGGTGATCGATGTCGTGGTGGAGACGCTGCGGGACGAGGTGGACTTTGTCTTCATGGGGATGGCCACCGACCGTATCAAGCCCTGTCTCGCAGAGTTTCACGATGCGGTACCTTGGGAACAATACCCGGCCAAGCTCGCCTCACTGAATCTCGACATCGCCTTGGCGCCGTTGGAGATGGTCCCGTTCAACGAAGCCAAGAGCAATCTGCGCATCCTTGAGTGTGGCAGTGTCGGCTGGCCGATGATCTGCAGCGATATCTTCCCGTTCCAGCAGGATGACGCTCCGGTGACCCGCCTCCCCAACGATGCGGAAGCCTGGATCGAAGCGATCCGCGCGCTCGCAGCCGACCCAGAGCGTCGGGCGCGCGAGGGCGATGCGCTGCGCGCGTGGGTGCTGTCGCGTTACATGCTCACCGACCATCTCGACAGCTGGATGAAGGCTGTGCTGGCCTGACCGCCTTCCCGCGCCCTATGAAAAGCAGCCAGATCCGTCAGCAGTTCCTCGACTTCTTTGCCGGCAAGGGCCACACCGTGGTGGCCTCGAGCCCGCTGGTGCCGCATGGCGACCCGACGCTGCTGTTCACTAACGCCGGCATGAACCAGTTCAAGGACGTCTTCCTCGGCTTCGACAAGCGTCCCTACACGCGCGCTGCGAGCAGCCAGAAGTGCGTCCGCGCCGGCGGCAAGCACAACGACCTCGAGAACGTCGGCTACACCGCGCGTCACCACACCTTCTTCGAGATGCTGGGCAACTTCAGCTTTGGCGACTATTTCAAGCGCGACGCCATCGCCTACGCCTGGGAGCTGCTGACCGGCGTTTTCAAGCTGCCACCCGAGCGCCTGCTGGTCACCGTCTACGCCGAGGACGACGAGGCCCACGGCATCTGGAAGGACGTGGTGGGTGTACCCGCCGACCGCATCATCCGCATCGGCGACAACAAGGGCGCTCGCTATGCCTCGGACAACTTCTGGATGATGGGCGACACCGGCCCCTGTGGCCCCTGCACCGAGATCTTCTACGACCACGGGCCGCACATCCCCGGCGGGCCACCGGGCAGCGCAGACGAGGACGGGGACCGCTACATCGAGATCTGGAACAACGTCTTCATGCAGTACAACCGCGACGAGGCGGGGGTGCTGCGCCCGCTGCCGCGGCCGAGCGTCGACACCGGCATGGGGCTGGAGCGCATCTCCGCCGTGCTGCAAGGCGTGCACAGCAACTACGAGATCGACCTGTTCCAGCAACTGATCGCTGCCGCTGCGCGCGAGACCGCCACCACCGATCTGGACTCGCCGTCGCTGAAGGTGATCGCCGACCACAT
>RFSW01000116.1 GCA_009923755.1 Betaproteobacteria bacterium
ACACCTTGTACACCTTGTACACCCTGTCCGCCTTGTACACCTTGTACACCTTGTACACCTTGTCTACCCTGAATACCTTGTACGCCCTGTACACCCTGTCCACCTTGTACACCTTGTACACCTTGTACGCCTTGTATACCTTGTTGTCCAGCTGGCTGAAAGGCTACATTTAATACTGAACCATTAGCAGGAGCAGTTCCTTGTGTATCAATAAATGTACAACTTAGGGTAAAGAATGAATTAGGAATATTATAAGTTATACTATTAATAATAGCAGCATATCTAGTTACAGATCCATCTGGCTGTAATGTTAGAACACCATGATATGATCCAGCACTTCCAAATGCTGTCATAGCATTAAAGAATGAATATCTGTCTTGTCCTAAAATATCATATCTATCTACATATACAACTATTCCACCAGCAGTAGTACTAGTCCAATCTCGATTAATTCGTATAGTACCACTTGCAGGATCGCTTGTAGTAGTACTATTCCAAGCATAAGTGGCAGTGTATCCACCAGGAGTACCTACAATTCCTTGGACACCTTGAATACCTTGGACACCTTGTCCACCCTGTACACCTTGAACTCCTTGGACACCTTGTCTACCTTGTACACCCTGTACACCCTGTACACCCTGACCGCCTTGTACACCTTGTACGCCTTGTACACCTTGACCACCTTGTATTCCCTGTATTCCCTGTATACCTTGTACGCCTTGTACACCTTGTAAGCCTTGGCTAGCAATTAATGACCATGGATTAGCTTTAAATATTAAACCAGTTAATGATCCAGTCCCTATTCCACCAATACCTGTTACACTAAACTGTGTTCTTCCTAAAATAAATGAGGTTGTAGGCCCATTATCAGCACTGATAATGTAATATACTGCATTAGGTACCGTTTGGCCTGCTGTAAAATATGTCGGACTTGACTGAGGACTACCAGGATTTTCTAAACTAATACCAGCCGGCACTGTTCCTGATACAATAACTGCCTCGCCTATGTATAAATTAGTACTTGTACATCCAAATACTCCTGAAGTATTGGTCTTGGTTACATCAGGAATAGTAATAGTTGTACCTGGAGGATTGTTTAAATTAAAGTAAGCACCTGATCCGTATGTTGAATCACCAAATGTACTTGTGTAGCTTGATCCTTCATAGAATACAGTTTCATTTCTTAAGTAACTTGCTCCAGATTGCCAATCTCCTAAGAATGTAAATCCTTCACCCTTAGTACCCTGGAAGCCTTGAACACCTTGTTGACCTTGAACACCTTGAACACCTTGTACACCTTGACCACCTTGTACACCTTGTATGCCCTGTATACCCTGTACACCCTGTTGACCTTGTACACCCTGTACACCTTGTACACCTTGTCCACCTTGTACACCTTGTACACCTTGTACACCCTGTCCGCCTTGTACACCTTGTACACCTTGTACACCTTGTCCACCTTGTACACCTTGTACACCTTGAACACCTTGTGTACCCTGTACGCCTTGTATACCTTGTATACCTTGACCACCTTGTACACCTTGTACACCTTGTACACCTTGACCACCTTGGACACCCTGTACACCCTGTACACCCTGACCACCCTGTACACCCTGTACACCCTGTACACCCTGTACACCCTGTAGACCCTGAATACCCTGAATACCCTGACCACCTTGTACGCCCTGTACGCCTTGTATACCTTGGCTTACTAAAAGATTCCAACTTGCGCCTACTACAGGAACAACTCCTGTGCTATTAGCTATTGCTATCCAAGAACTGCCATTATAAAATACTATATCATTAGTGCTATATGGTGTGGTACTATTCCAAGTTCCTTTCCAAACTAAGCTAAAACCCTGTACACCTTGAATACCCTGTACACCCTGTACACCTTGTCCACCCTGTACTCCCTGTACTCCCTGTACTCCCTGTACACCTTGGCCACCTTGTACACCTTGGACGCCTTGAATGCCTTGGACGCCCTGTACACCTTGTACACCTTGGCCACCTTGTACACCTTGTACACCCTGTACACCTTGAACGCCCTGTAAACCTTGTACACCCTGTAAACCTTGGCTTACAATCATATTCCAATCTGCGGTTGTCCCGGGAACAATTCCAGTATGTACAGTAGTTGATATCCAAGAACTACCGTTATAAAATACTACATCATTAACAATGTAAGGCGTTGATAAATTATATGTACCTCTCCAAATACACCTTGTACACCTTGTACACCCTGTCCGCCTTGTACACCTTGTACACCTTGTACACCTTGTCTACCCTGAATACCTTGTACGCCCTGTACACCCTGTACACCCTGTAGACCCTGACCACCTTGTACACCCTGTACTCCCTGTACACCCTGACCACCTTGGACGCCTTGTACACCTTGTACACCTTGTCCGCCTTGTACACCTTGTACACCTTGTACACCTTGTCCACCTTGTACACCTTGTACACCTTGTACACCCTGTCCGCCTTGAATACCTTGAACGCCTTGTATACCCTGACCGCCTTGAATACCTTGAACGCCTTGGACACCCTGTACACCCTGTACACCCTGTACACCCTGTACACCTTGAACACCTTGAACGCCCTGTACACCTTGAACGCCCTGTACACCTTGAACGCCCTGTACACCTTGTACACCTTGAACGCCTTGTACACCCTGTACACCCTGTACACCTTGTACACCTTGTACACCTTGTACACCTTGTACACCTTGAATACCTTGGGATGCAAGCACATCCCAACTAGATGGATTTGTATCAGGCTGATTATTATAATTGCCATTAACTTTACTAATATATGATGAACCTAGATAAGCTACAGAATCATTATTATTATAAATTACGCTAGGATCCCATATTCCTTTCCAAGTTACACCACCACCTTGAATACCCTGTTGGCCTTGTACACCTTGTACACCTTGTACACCTTGTACACCTTGTACGCCTTGTACGCCCTGTACACCCTGTACACCCTGTACACCTTGTACACCCTGTACTCCTTGTACGCCCTGTACACCTTGTACGCCCTGTACACCCTGTACACCCTGTACTCCTTGTACGCCCTGTACACCTTGTACGCCCTGTACACCCTGTACACCCTGTACACCTTGGACGCCTTGGACTCCTTGTACACCTTGGACACCCTGTACACCCTGTACACCCTGTACACCCTGTAAGCCTTGACTTGCTATTCTTTCCCAGAAAGTATCATTATTTTCAGGTCCAGGAACTGCTGTAGAATTAGAATTACCAGTTGGAACTCCTCCTCCTGTATATCTTACTATCCACGCACTACCATTATAAAATACAACTTCATTTTGATAATAAGTTGTATTAAAATCGTACATTCCACGCCAGATTATACCAAAACCTTGTATACCCTGTACACCTTGTACACCCTGTACACCTTGTACGCCTTGTACGCCTTGTACACCTTGTACACCTTGTACTCCTTGTACTCCTTGTACTCCTTGTACACCCTGTACACCCTGTACACCCTGTACGCCTTGGACACCTTGGACACCTTGTATACCTTGCCAACCTTGTACACCTTGAACGCCTTGTACACCTTGTACACCTTGTACACCCTGTACACCCTGTACACCTTGAACGCCTTGTACACCTTGTACACCCTGTACACCTTGGACTCCTTGTACTCCTTGAACGCCTTGTAAGCCCTGTACACCTTGTACGCCTTGTAAGCCCTGTACGCCTTGTACACCTTGTACGCCTTGTACACCTTGTACGCCTTGTACACCCTGTACACCCTGTACACCCTGTACACCTTGGACTCCTTGTAGACCTTGTACTCCCTGTACACCTTGGACTCCTTGAACGCCTTGTACACCTTGAACGCCTTGTACACCCTGTACACCCTGTACACCCTGTACACCCTGTACACCTTGTACACCTTGAACGCCTTGTACGCCTTGTACACCCTGTACACCTTGTACACCCTGTACACCTTGAACGCCTTGGACTCCTTGTACACCTTGGACACCTTGAACACCCTGTACACCCTGTACACCTTGAACGCCTTGGATACCTTGAGCTGCTAAAATTTGCCAATAAGTCGAATTAATTACAGGTGGATTACCATAACTTGGTTCTTCATCACTAAATTGACCATATGGTGGATCAGTAGTAATAGGATATATTACAATATAGCTATTTCCATTGTAATATACTACATCATTTTGTTGATAAGTTGCTGATGAACTGTATGTTCCTCTCCATCTTATACCAAATCCTTGAATACCTTGAATACCTTGAACACCTTGACTTGACAACATGTCCCAATAGTCTGATCCTTCATATGGTTCATTATTAGTATTACTGCCTGCTAATGAAGCCCAAGAAGATCCATCCCATTTAACCGCATCATTTTGATTATAGGTTACATTTGACTGCCATTCCCCTCGCCAAACAAATCCCAATCCTTGGATACCTTGTTGACCTTGAACTCCCTGTACACCCTGTACACCCTGTACACCTTGGACTCCTTG
>RFSW01000117.1 GCA_009923755.1 Betaproteobacteria bacterium
TCTGGTGGTTGCCGTGGCGGTGGTCTTCAACCGGCTGCGCCCGGGGGTCATTTACCCGACACGATGGTGGTAGGCGGAGCTGCGGGGCCGCGGCGGACGCCATCGCGGGCCAGCGACGGAGGGGAACAGCAGCGGAGCGGTCAGGGTTGGCCGGTGCCCGGCCCGCGCTCCGGCGGCTTGGCGCGGTAGCCGCCCTGCAGGGAGAGCATCCAGCCCGGGTATTCGCGCGGCAGTTCGCTCACTGCATCCAGCACGGCGATTTCGTCCGCCGTGAGCGTGACGCTCGCTGCGGCGAGGTTGTCGGCGAGCTGCTCCGGCGTCCTCGCGCCGATGATGACGCTGGTCACCCAGCGCTTGGTGAGCACCCAGGCGATGGCGACCTGCGCCACTGAGACGCCGTGTGTACTTGCAATGGGCTGTATCGCCTCGACGCACTTGAAGGCCCGCGCCTTGTCGACCACCGGGAAGTCGTACTGCGTGCGCCGAGCGCCCTCGGGGCCGCTGCCGTCGGACTTGAACTTGCCCGAGAGCAGGCCGCCGGCCAGCGGGCTCCAGACCAGACAGCCCAGACTCTGGTCCTGCATCAGCGGGACGAGTTCACGTTCCAGATCCCGGCCGGCGATGGTGTAGTAGGCCTGCACGCTCTCGAAGCGCGCCCAGCCGCGTTTGTCGGACAACGCCAGCGCCTTCATCACCTGCCAGGCCGCCATGTTGCAGATGCCGAGCGTGCGGATCTTGCCGGCGCTGACCAGGTCATCAAGCGCGCGCAGCGACTCATCGAAGGGCGTGAGCGGGTCGAAGCCATGCAGCTGGTAGAGGTCGATGTGCTCGAGCTGCAGGCGGCGCAGACTGGCGTCGACCTCGTTGACGATGTGGTGGCGGCTCTGGCCGCGGCGGTTGGGCTCCTCGCCCATCACGCCGGTGGACTTGGTGGCAACGATTACCTGATCGCGCGGCAGCTTGAGCGCCTTCAGAGCGTGGCCGACCAGTGTCTCCGACTCGCCTAGTGAATACACATTGGCAGTGTCGATGAAGTTGACGCCAGCTTCGTATGCCTGCGCGATCTGGTCGGTCACGGCTTTCTGGCTAAGGCTGCCCATGACCTTCCAGAAGCCCTGCGACCCGAAGGTCATGGTGCCGAGGCAGATCTCGGAGACGTAGAGGCCGGTGCGGCCGAGCAGGCGGTAGCGCATGCTTGAATCCTAGCGCAGTCGGAAGACGTCCCGCCCTCAGAAGTCCCAGCGCACCCCGGCCTGCACCAGCAGCGGCATGCCGACCTGGATGCCGCGCGTGCGGTCGACGATATAGGTGCGGTCGGTCAGGTTCTTGGCGGTCAGGAACAGCGTCGCGCCCTTCGGCGCGAGTTGGTAGGACGCGGTGGCGTTGACGATGGTGTAGCTCGAGATCAGCCCGGTCTGGCCGTTCGCCGAGGGGGCTCGCGTCTCGTTGAAGTCGGAGAACTGGTCGCCCACGTGCTGCAACTCGACCTCGCCACGGAAGGCGCCGACCTGGTAGCCGAGTCCGAGCGTGGCCGTGTGTTCGGGCGCATAAGGCAGCCGGTTGCCCGCCGCGCCGCGGGTGTTGTTACGATTCGCCACCTCGAAGAAGGGGCTGTCCTGCTCGGCGGTCGGTAGCCAGGTGTAGGCGAGGCGGCTGAAGAAACCGGCCCCGAGTTCGGCGCGGCCTGAGACCTCGAAGCCCTCGAACAGTGCTTTGCCCTGTGACAGCGGCGTGCTGCCACCGGCGATGCTGCCCACTGCCACGAGGTACTTGAAATCGTTGCGGAAATACGCCGCCTGCAGGGATACGCCGTCGAGCGGTTTGCCGCGTGTACCGAATTCGAAGTTGGTCGAGCGCTCCGGGTCGACATCGGTCACGGTGCCGCTACCGCCGATCAGGTCCTCGACGCGGGGTGGGGCGAAGCCCTCGTAGACGCTGGTGAACACCGTCCAATTGGCGGTGGGGTTCCAGGTGGCGCCAATGCCCGGGCTGGTCTCGTTGACGCGCGCCGAGCCACCGTTTCCGCTGGCGAGGCGATTGGCCCGTTCGGACCGTATCGACTCATAGCGCACGATGGGCGTGATGGCGACGCTGCCAAGGTCGAAGCGTTGTGCGACAAAGCCGGAGTAAGCGTCCACCTTGCGCAGGTTGTCTTCGACGCGTGCGAGGCTGGAAGCTGCGCCAAAGGTCGGCGCATTGGCGTTCAGCTGGACGCGGTCCTGCTCTTCGAAGTGCGCTTTGATGCCCATCTGAAACTCACCCAACCGGTTTGAGACGACCAGGCGAGGTTCCAAACCATAAGTGTTGTAATCCCGCAGGCGGCCCTGTGAGCAGTTGAACTGTGTCGTCGGGTCGACGGCGCGTCCCGCCAGTCGATGAGCCGTGAAGGTCGCGTCCACGCCATCGATGGTGACATTGGCGTTGCAGCCAGCGTGTTGGCCGTCGGTGCTGTTGCTGGATTGGCGCACCCAGTCGCGCGTGAAGTACGAATAGTAGAGATTGGTCGTGAGTACCGCGCCATTGCCGAAGTCGTAGTCGTGCGTTGCCGACAGGCCGAAGCGCTCGGCGTTGAAGCGGTCGTTCTTGAACGGGTTGTAGCGGGGCCCGAAGTTGCGGAATTCGCTCTGCGTCAGGCCGGAGTAAGTGAGCTGCGAATCCTCTTTGTAGTAATTGCCGCGCAGGGTGACGGCCTGCCGGTCGCTGATCTGGCCGACCCACTTGAGGTTGAGGTCGTCGATCTCGTGGTGCATGTTGTTGCGCGCACCCTCGCCCTGCTTGCGGGTGTAGTCGAGCAGGAAGCCGTTGCCGCCGATGTTGATCTTGCCGTTGAAATAGTCGCGGTTCCCCACCGTGCCTTGCACATAGCCGCCGAACTCGCGCGGCGGGTTTGGCGTGATGTAGTTGATCACCCCGCCAATGGTCTGCGGGCCGAACTGCAGCGCGTTGGCGCCCTTGAGCACCTCGATGCGGTCAAAGCGGTCGATCGCCGGATGGTAGTAGCTGGCGTTGTCGCCATAGGACGAATAAGCGAGGGGTATGCCATCTTCGAGCAAGGTGACCTTGGTTGCACGGGTCGGGTTGAGCCCGCGGATGCCGATGTTCGGTCGCAGTCCGAAGCCCTCCTCATCCCGGACGTTGACACCCGGAATGCGGCGCAGCGCCTCGTTGGTCGTGAAGACCTTGGAGTCACGAAGCTCTTCGGCCGACACGGTGTTGGCGCTGCCACCCAACAGCGGCAGGTTCTGCTCGGCGCCAATCACGTCTACGCGGGGCGCGGCGAGCCTCGCTGCCGATGCCTCGGCGACCAGGGTATCGGCCGCAAACACTGCAGCCGGCGCGCTGATCAAAGCGGCGCAGACCGAGATATGGAGAGGGGAGAGCCGAAGGTGCGACGGGACAGCGCGGGGTGACATCAGGAGACGATCCTTTTATTGTTGGATTGAAAGTGAGAACGATTATCAATTGATTCTCGCTCCCCGTCAACACAAATGCGAATCGTTCTTGTTCACGCGCCTAGCGGCCGATGTTCTCCAGCGTCTCCCAGCGCTCGAGCAAGGCGAGCAGTTCGTTCTCGATGGCCTCCCGGCGGGCGGCCAGCGCCGCGACATCGGCATTTCCGGGCTGGTAGGTCGCAGGGTCGGCGAGCTTCTTCTCCAATTCCACCTGCTCGGCTTCGAGCGCCTCGATACGGGCCGGCAGCAGCTCAAGTTCGCGTTTCTCGTTGTAGCTCAGCTTGGCTGTCCGTCCGCCAGGGCGGGTGGCAGCATCCACAGCCGAGTGGCTCGGTGCAGATGTCGAGCCGGCTTGGGTGGTTTGCCGGGACTGTTGAGGAGGCCCGGCGGCGGGTCGTGCCGGCCGCTGCTTCACCCACTCGGCGTAGCCGCCCACGTATTCCTTCCACACGCCGTCGC
This sequence comes from Betaproteobacteria bacterium, assembly GCA_009923755.1. Classification (GTDB taxonomy): domain Bacteria; phylum Pseudomonadota; class Gammaproteobacteria; order Burkholderiales; family UBA3065; genus UBA3065. The sequence continues at coordinate 3,912 of RFSW01000117.1, forward strand.
CATCCGCGGCGATCACCTGCGTCACGACGTTGTCGAGAAACGCGCGGTCGTGGCTGACCAGGAACAGCGTGCCTTGGTAGTCGGCGAGCAGCGCCTCGAGCAGCTCCAGCGTCTCGATGTCGAGGTCGTTGGTAGGCTCGTCGAGCACCAGGATGTTGGCCGGACGCGCGAACAGGCGCGCCAGCAGCAGGCGGTTGCGCTCGCCCCCTGAGAGGCTCTTGACCGGAGACCGCGCGCGTTGCGGACTGAACAGGAAGTCGCCGAGGTAGCCGATGACATGCTTGCGCGTGCCGCCGATGTCGACGAACTCGGAGCCGGGGCTGATCACATCGGTGAGTTGCGCCTCCGGGTCGAGTGCGGCGCGGAATTGGTCGAAGTAGGCC
>RFSW01000118.1 GCA_009923755.1 Betaproteobacteria bacterium
CCCGGGCGACCTGCATGTCAGCGTCGGCCCGACCCGCGTCGACAGCGGCCAGTACGCCGACTTTGACGTGCTCAAACTGGCCAACGACCTGAAGCAAAAGGCCGGCGCCAACACCCCGCCGCGGCTGGTGGCCAACGTCGCCATCCCCAAGGGCGACACGCTGCGCTTCCCCTGCGGTGTGGGCAGTAACGTCGACCTCGACTTCAAGGAAGCGGCCGACGCCGACGACAAGCCAGCGACCGTGGTGGCGCGCTACCAGACCATGTTCATCGCCGATCGCGAAGTGGCCGACATGGGTCTGGGTCTGATGGGCAAGATGGAGCCGGCCGGCGAAGCGCCGATCCGCTTCGTCACCCACAGTGGGCAAACCATCGGCGTGACCATGCTACGCCCGGGCCCCGAAGGCAAGAAGGAAGGCTGCATCGTCCTGATGCGTCCCTGAGGCGCGACCCTCCCCTGTCCGCCTCGTGGCCTTGCGGCTCGTGGCGGACCTCCAGGCGGACTTTGCAAGTCCGCCTTTTTTTGACCGTTTCTGGCTCGGCCGTGAGCCATAACGGCGGAATGCCCGCATTGCGACAGCGATGGCGCAGCGCAACGGGCGGGGAAGGTGCAAGGGTGCTGTGACCCGCGAGGCCGCCTGGACGATGTGCATCGTGTTTGACCGCGGGCAAGCACGGAACCTATAATTTCCGGCTCGCTTCCCCGATAGCTCAGTCGGTAGAGCAACGGACTGTTAATCCGTGTGTCCCTGGTTCGAGCCCAGGTCGGGGAGCCAAACGATCAAGCACATAGCCCAGCCAGAGACGGTTGGGCTTTTTGCTGCCCAGATCATTGCCACGATGGCGTGAGAACGCCAGCGGACTACACACTGACCGTCGCGCCCTTGGCATCCGTGCGCTTGACCGAGAGTGTGAGCGGCATGCCCGCCCGCTTGGCGACCCCCTGGATCTGTCGAACCATGCTGTCTGACAGCACCAGACCCGCTGCCAGCAGAAGCACCCCCTTCTGATTCTTCCAGTCGTTGGCAAGGATCATGTCGGCACGCAAATGCAAGGCATCCACCTCGACGGCATGGGCGCCCTCCTCCTCGGGCATGCTGTGGACCACCGTCTCCAGCGCGTCGACCACCGCACCCGGAAAGCGGCCCCCGACCTGCCCCCGCGCCGAAGCCAAGGCGGTGGTGCGCGAGCAGGGTTCGGAGACGCGGCGGCCCATCACCAGATCGAGGTAATACTTGGTGACGGCGAGGATCGAGGCACCCACCGGCACGCCATCACCGACCAGGCCATCGGGAAAACCCATACCATCCACGCGCTCGTGCTGATGACGGATCAGTAGCGACGCATCGGCAAGTTCCTCGATCGGCATCAGGATGAGCTCTGCAGTCAACGGATGCTGCTTGTAGACGCGCAGTTCATCCGGCGTCATATGGGTCTGCGGCTTGTCCAGCAGTTCGTTGGAGAAGCCGATCTTGCCGATCTCGTGCAGCAATGCGGCGTGATAGACATTGTCCTGGTCGACATCCGACATCCCCATGGCGGCGGCGACCCTGCCGGCGATCAAAGCGGTGCGGTGGCAGTAGCCGGCCAGTCGCCCATTGCGCTGCTCAAGGATCGAGGAGAGCATGCGGATCGAGGCCTCGAAGTTGCCGCGCAGACGGCCAAGGGTGTCCGCCAGTTCGTTGTTGAGGCGATTGAGTTCGAGGTTGGCCTGGGCGAGCTTCTCGGCGCTCACCAACTTGAGATGGGTGCGCACGCGCTGGAACAGCACCGGGGGGCTCACCGGTTTGTAGATGTAATCGACGGCACCTGCCTCGAAACCGAGCGCCTCGTTGACCTCATCCGCCAGCGCGGTGATGAAGATCAGAGGGATAGCCGCCGTGGCGGGGTTCTGCTTGAGCTTGCGACAGGTGCCGAACCCGTCGAGCTTGGGCATCATGATGTCGCAAAGGATCAGGTCGGGAAGATGCTCATGGGCGATCTCCAGCGCCTGCGCGCCGTCCTTGGCGAACAGCAGCCGATAGTCGTCTTTGAGGATCTCCCGGAGGATGGCGAGGTTGGTGCTCTCGTCATCAACCAGCAGCAGCGTCGGGCGAATGGATGGCGTGGACATATCCGGGGGTCTAGGTGGGTACTGCCTGCCGCAGCGATTCCAGCGCTCGCAACGCGGCCTCGAAGTCGAACGCATCGACCGCCTGCTGCACCGGCTCGAACTCGGCTGGTGGGCTCGCAGCGCTGAGCTGGAGCAGCAGATCCTCGGCGATCTCGAAGTTGCGGAAGGTCGTCTCGATGCGGCTGACGAGCTCGGCCATTGCCGCGCCATCGAGGTGTTGACGCGCCACCGCAGGACTGGCGTCGGTGCCGCGCGCCTTGAGTAACTGGCCGACTGCATCGATCTCCTCAGCGAGGTGCGCGAGAGCGGCCGTGTAGGCATCGGCGTTCATCTCCGCAGCGCTGAACTCGGCGCGCTTGGCCGCTGCCGCCACGCGCAGCAACGAGAGGTTGGCTGCTGCACCCTTTAAGCGATGCATGACCTGCTTGATCTGAGCGGCATCGGGCATCGGCTCGGCCAAGGATGCGCGCAACAGTTGGGCGCTCTCGCTCACGAAATTGCGAATCGCACGCACCAGCGCATGCTCGCCGCCCCACCGGTTGATCCCGCCAGCCCAGTCGACGTGGTCGAGCCCGTCCCCCTCCGCCTCACCGCCGACAGGCATCGGGACCGGGCCGCCCGCGACCAACTTACCGCTCGTCAAACGCGCGATCTCGGCGCGCAGAATGGCGATGTCCAGTGGCTTCATGACAAAGCTGTCCATGCAGGCCTCGATCGCCATTTGGCGTCGTTCGGCCTCGACGCTGGCGGTAAGCGCGATCATCGGCACGCGTCTGCCGTCGCCCTGCTTCTCAAGGCGACGAATCTCGCGCGCCGCCTCGAGGCCATTCATCACCGGCATATGCACGTCCATCAGCACCAGATCGAAGGCTTGCTGCTGGTAGAGCTCGACCGCTCGCTGGCCGTTCTCGGCGGTCACCACTTGGTGCTGCCCGCGCGCCAGCACGTTGACCAGCAGATCAAGGTTTTGGGGCGTGTCGTCGGCCACGAGGATGCGCAGCGGCCTCACATCATCGGTATCTCGAGCGCCCTGTGAAACCGGCTTCTTGCCCAGCCGCAGCGGCAGGATGACGCGGAACCGGCTGCCCACGCCAAGGGTGCTCTGTACCTCGATCCGCCCGCCCATGAGCGTCACCAGTTGCCGCACGATGGTCGTGCCAAGCCCGGTGCCACCGTACTTGCGGGTGATCGAGCCATCGGCCTGCGAGAAGGGCTCGAAGATCCTATCGATGCGATCGGCGGGGATGCCGATACCGGTGTCGGTCACCGCGACCTCTACTTGAGCGGCATCGGTCATCGACAGTTCGACCGTGATACCGCCGCGCTCGGTGAACTTGACCGCATTGCTGATCAAGTTGATGAGGATCTGCCGCAGGCGCTCCGGGTCACCGTTGAAATACTGCGGCATGCCAGGCTGCACCCGAGACTCGAGCGCGATGCCCTTGCGCTTGGCCAGCACGCCCATGGTGTCGATACAGCGTTCGCAAACGGTGACGAGGCAGAAATCGATCTGCTCGATCTGCATGCTGCCATGCTCAAGCTTGGAGGCGTCGAGGATGTCATTGAGCAGATGCAGCAGGGAGCGCGCCGAGGTCGAGATGGTCTCGAGATAGTGGGCCTGCTTGCCGCCAAGGCCATCTGCGGCGAGGAGGTCGGCAAAGCCGATGATGGCGTTCATCGGCGTGCGGATCTCGTGGCTCATATTCGCGAGGAACATCGCCTTCGACTCGATCGCCGACTCGGCCTTGCGCACCGCCTCGCGCAGGGCCTCGTTGAGCGCGTGACGCTCGGTGAGGTCTACGGCGAACTTGATCACCTTGTAGATCCGGCCGCCAGCGTCAGAGACCGGGTTGTAGGACGCCTGCAGGTGCACCAGACGGCCGTTGCGGGTGCGCCGGACAAAGTCGTCGCGCTGCGGCTCACCGCGCCGCAACTGCGCCCAGAAGGCCATGTAACGCTCCTGGTCGAAATGATCCGGATCGAGCAGGCAGGTGTGGTGCTCGCCGATCAGTTGCTCGGGTTGGTACTCGAGGATCTGAGCCATCATCGGGCTGACGTCGAGGATCCGCCCTTTGAGGTCGAACTCGATCACCGC
>RFSW01000119.1 GCA_009923755.1 Betaproteobacteria bacterium
AAATTTGGTTCGAAAGCGGTGCAGTTCAGGCTGAGGCCCGATTCTACGCGGCATTCGGGCCGCTAACGGGGGCGTCATGCACAGAGTTATCCACAGATTCTGTGGAGGGCTGGCAAATCCCTATGGCCCGTGAGTGATTGCTGCGCATAGCTTCTTCAGCCATCAGATATATGATCTAAGCCATTCTGCCGACAGCTGATTTGACGCCTTCCTGCGGACGGCGCGTGAGCGGGTCCTCGCATCTCGCGTGCCGGCGGTTCGCAGCCAACTTGCCGGTGCCGCGCCGGGCAGGCTAAAGTCGCGGGCTCTGGCTGCAAGACCGCGCCAAACAGGGAGAGTGTCTCGTGCTTGATATGGTGACTGCCGCCGGCTGGCCGATCTGGCCGATGATCGCGGCGTCTGTGGTCGCGCTCGCGATCATCCTCGAGCGGCTGTTCTCGTTGCGTCGCTCGGTGGTGGCGCCGGCCGGCGTCCTCGACCAAGCCATCGCCTGCGGGCGCGCCAGCGGCAACCTCGACGAGCTCGAGCGCTCGCCGCTCGGGCGCGTGTTGGGCGCCGGCATCCGCAACCGGGAGGGTTCGCCGGAAGACATGAAGCAGGCTGTGGAGGAGACGGGCCGTGCCGTGGCACACGACCTTTCGCGCTACCTCACCACACTCGGCTCGATCGCCTCGATGGCGCCCTATCTCGGTTTGTTCGGAACGGTGGTCGGCATGATCGAGATCTTTGCCGCGCAATCGCCGAGCGGTGGTGGCGACCCCGCGCAGTTGGCTCATGGCATCTCGGTGGCGCTCTACAACACGGCGTTCGGCCTCATCGTCGCCATCCCGAGCATGGTCTTTTACCGGCATTTTCGGGCGCAGATCGACGCCTACCTGGTGGATATGGAGCAGCAGGCCATTCACCTCGTCGACGCCATGAACAAGGGCCGCTAGTCGGGTCCGCGGAGCATACCGAGGCATGGATTTCCATCGGGGTCTGCGCAAGGAAGAGCCGGAGATCAACCTGATCCCGCTCATCGATGTGCTGCTCGTCATCGTCATCTTCCTGGCGGTGAGTACCACCTACACCCGCTTCGCCGAACTCAGGATCACCTTGCCGCGCGCCAGTGCCGAGCCGGTGCAGCAGAAACCGGTCGAACTCGACATCGCGGTCAACGAACGCGGCGACTATTTCCTCAACCGTCAGCCGGTCGAGGCTAGCGACGCCGCTGGCCTGGCAGCGGTGATGAAAGCTGCCGCCGGCGCAGACAAAGACCCGGTGATCGTTATCCGCGCCGACGCCAAAGCCACCCACCAGAGCGTCATCAACGTGATGGAAGCGGCTCGGCAGGCGGGCTTCGCGCGTATCACTTTCGCCACGCAGTCGCGCGGCTAGTCCAGTGGCGGGCTGGCGCGCTGCGCTGGAGGCCTTCCTGCTGCGCGAATGGGCTGGCGGCAGTCTGGCGCAAGTCCTGTTGCGACCACTGTCCTGGCTCTACCGTCTGGCGCTGTGGCTGCGCACGGGTCGGTCGGCGCCGCACGACGGGCGTCTTACCACCGCTCGCGCGGGCCTACCGGTCCCGCTGGTGGTGGTCGGCAACCTTACCGTTGGCGGCAGCGGCAAGACGCCCTGTGTCATTGCCTTAGCCACTGCGCTCGCCGCGCGCGGCTGGCGGCCCGGCATCGTCAGCCGTGGCTACGGCGGCCGGGGCGCGGTCGAGCCGGTGTCGGACTTGAGTCAGGCCGACGCGGTTGGTGATGAGCCACTGCTGATCGCCCGCCGCACCGGGCTGCCCGTCTGGGTCGGACGCGACCGACGGGCTGCTGCCGAGGGTTTGTTGGCTGCGCATCCGCAAGTCGATGTGCTGCTCAGCGACGACGGCCTGCAACGCGCCGACCTGCCGCGCGATGTCGAGGTGGTGGTGGTCGATGCCCGGCGCGGCTTCGGCAACCGGCAGTTGTTGCCTGCGGGGCCGCTGCGCGAGCCCTTGTCGCGCCTCGCCCGTGTCGACCAGATCTGGGTGTGTGGGGACGGACCGCTCCCCGACGGCTTGCCCGCCGCCCGCCAGACGGTGCGCGTGACACTCGCACTCGGTGCTGCGCACGCCTTGGCCGCGCCGGCACGCGTGCGCGCCGTGGCCGAGTTTGCCGGTCAGCCGGTGGTGGCGGTGGCCGGTATCGCTGCGCCTCAGCGTTTCTTCACCATGCTCGAAGCGGCGGGGGTGAGCGCGACAGCTGAGCCGTGGCCTGATCATCATCCGTTCACGGCCGCGGACTTGTCGCACCTGCGAGAGCGCAGCGTGCTGATGACGCAGAAGGATGCGGTAAAGTGCGAGTCGTTCGCGGCTGCCGACTGGTGGGTGGTGCCGCTGGACGCTGTGATCCCCGCTGCCGCTGTCGAGGCAGTCGAACGCGGGCTGCGCCATCAGGGTGTCGGCCCTTCGCCTGTGAGACCGAGTCGCCCATGAGCACGCCCCTCATCGAGATCCTTGTCTGTCCCGCCTGCAAAGGCCCCTTGCGACAGGATCGCGGCCGCCATGAGTTCGTCTGCCCGGCCTGTCGCTTGGCCTACCCGGTGCGTGACGGCATCCCGGTCATGCTCGAAGCCGAGGCGCGCGCCCTCGAGGCCGACGAGTAAGGTAGCCATGTCCGCGCCGACGGCGTTCAAGGCCGTCATCCCGGCCCGCTACGCTTCCAGTCGCTTGCCCGGTAAGCCGCTGGCCGACATCGCCGGATTGCCCATGGTGGTGCATGTTGCGCGCCGCGCCCAGGCGAGCGGTGCGGGCGAGGTGGTGGTGGCCACTGACGACGAACGGGTGCGCGATGCGGTCGCCGCGCGCGGCGTGGCCGTCGAGATGACCGATCCGGCTCACCCCAGCGGCACTGACCGCATCGCCGAGGTGGCGCTGCGGCGCGGCTGGCCGGCTGACACGGTGGTGGTCAATGTGCAGGGCGACGAGCCGCTCATCGAACCGCAACTCATCTCGGCCGTCGCGGCGCTGCTGCGCGACGGCGAGGCTGACATCGCTACCGCCGCCCACCCGTTGCACGACCTTGCGCAGTTTATGGACCCGAACGTGGTCAAGGTGGTGTGCGACGAGCGCGACCAAGCGCTGAGCTTCTCGCGTGCACCGATCCCGTGGCCGCGCGATGCCTTTGCCAGCGACCGCAACGTGCTGCCTGAGGGCCTGCCAGCGCTCCGACACATCGGTATCTACGCCTACACCGTGCGGTATCTGCAGCAGCACGGGAGTCTCGCCGTGACTGCCCTGGAGCGCTTCGAGTGCCTTGAGCAATTGCGGCCCCTCGGGTGGGGTTTTAGAATCTCGGTGCACCTTGTCCGGCAAGCGCCGGCGCCCGGTGTGGACACGCCAGCCGACCTCGAGCGGGTTCGCAGTCTGTTCGCCCGACCAGGGGCGTGATCGGTCATCCACACACTCCGCGAGATCGCCTCATTCCACTGCCAGCCTGCTCCCCCTGACGCGGACCTTGCAACAGACGCCACCCTCAACCACGGACATCCATTCATGCGAGTCATCCTCCTCGGCGCGCCCGGCGCCGGCAAAGGCACCCAGGCTGCCTTCATCACCGAGCGCTTTGGCATCCCGCAGATCTCTACCGGCGACATGCTCCGCGCCGCGGTCAAGGCCGGCACGCCGCTCGGCCTCGAGGCCAAGGCGCACATGGATTCGGGTGGTCTGGTGCCGGACAGTCTTATCATCGGCCTGGTCAAGGACCGCATCGCGCAGCCGGACTGCGCCAAGGGCTTCCTGTTCGACGGCTTCCCGCGCACCATCCCGCAGGCCGAGGCGATGCGCGAGGCCGGCGTGCCGATCGACCGTGTGGTCGAGATCGACGTCCCCGATGCCGAGATCATCAAGCGTATGTCCGGGCGCCGTGTTCATCTCGGCTCGGGTCGCACCTATCACGTGGTCTTCAACCCGCCCAAGGTGGAGATGACCGACGACCTTACCGGCGAAGCTCTGGTGCAGCGCGACGATGACCGCGAGGAGACGGTGAAGAAGCGCCTCGAGGTCTACCACTCGCAGACGCGCCCGCTGGTCGATTT
>RFSW01000120.1 GCA_009923755.1 Betaproteobacteria bacterium
TGGACCAGCGCGAGGTGCTGCGGCGCCTGGCGACCATGCAGTACAAGCGCGCCGAGATCGACTTCCGGCGCGGACACTTCCGTGTGCGCGGGGAGGTGATCGACATCTTCCCCGCCGAAAACTCGGAGAACGCGCTTCGCCTGACGCTCTTTGATGATGAAGTCGAGAGCCTGACGCTGTTCGACCCACTCACCGGCGCCATCGAGCAGCGCCTCGGGCGCTTCACCGTCTACCCCAGCAGCCACTACGTGACGCCACGCAGCACCACGCTGCGCGCGATCGAGACCATCAAGGAAGAGATGCGCGAACGCATCGCCTTCTTCAACCGCGAGGGCAAGCTGGTCGAGGCGCAGCGCATCGAGCAGCGCACGCGCTTCGACTTGGAGATGCTCAACGAACTCGGCTTCTGCAAGGGCATCGAGAACTACTCGCGGCATCTGTCAGGGCACGCGCCGGGTGATCCACCGCCGACGCTGATCGACTACCTGCCGCGCGACACGCTGATGATCTTCGACGAGAGCCACGTCACCATCCCGCAGATCGGCGGCATGTACAAAGGCGACCGCTCGCGCAAGGAGAACCTGGTCGACTACGGCTTCCGGCTGCCGAGCGCCATGGACAACCGGCCACTCAAGTGGGAGGAGTTCGAGGGCAAGATGCGGCAGTCGGTGTTTGTCTCGGCCACCCCGGCCAATTACGAACAGACACGCGCCTCGCAGACCGTCGAGCAGCTGGTGCGGCCGACCGGCCTGGTCGACCCGATCGTGATGGTGCGGCCGGCCACCTCTCAGGTGGACGACCTGCTCGGTGAGCTCAAGCTCCGCATCGCCACCGGCGAGCGCAGCCTCGTCACTGTGCTGACCAAGCGCATGGCCGAGGACCTCACCGAATTCCTCGCCGAGGCCGGCCTCAAGGTGCGCTACTTGCACTCCGACATCGACACGGTCGAACGCGTCGAGATCATCCGCGACCTGCGCCTCGGCCTGTTTGACGTGCTGATCGGCATCAACCTGCTGCGCGAGGGCCTGGATATTCCGGAAGTGTCCTTGGTCGCGATCCTCGACGCCGACAAGGAGGGCTTTTTGCGCTCCGAGCGCAGCCTGATCCAGACCATCGGCCGGGCGGCGCGCCACCTCAACGGCACCGCCATCCTCTATGCCGATCGAATGACCGATTCGCTCAAGCGCGCCATCGGCGAGACTGAGCGTCGTCGCACACGGCAGCTCGCATTCAATGTGGAACACGGCATCACCGCCCGCGGCGTGGCCAAGCCGATCAAGGACATCATCGACGGCGTCTACGGCGATGACAACAACCCGCGCAAGGGCATCAAGGCGGCGCGCAAGGGCAGCAGCAGCGATGCCGACCTGCACGGCGCGGCCCTGGAGAAAGAGATCAAGCGCGTCGAGAAGGACATGCTGGCCGCGGCACGCAACCTCGAGTTCGAGACCGCCGCCGAGATGCGCGACCGCCTGCGACTGCTCAAGGAGCGCTTGCTGGCCGAGTAGGGCGCGTTTGACGTCATGTGACGCGGCGCTGCGGACCAGGGCGCCACGGTGACCGGGGCGACCACCACCTGGACCCTGCGGCGGTCACGCGCACCGGACCTGCTGGCGGCGACGGTGGTTTCGGCCAGCGGCGGAGCCGCGATGGCGAGCGACGGTTGGCTGTGGTGGGCTGGCGTGGCAGCACTCGCGGCGGGACTCATCGCGCTGCTGTTCAGCGCCCGGCGCCACATGCAGATGGTGCGCCTTGCGATCGGCGAGCGCGTGCGGCTCGAACCCTTAAACCCAGGCTCGCCCGAGGCACTTTTCGAGGCGTCGCGCGCACGCGCGCACGAGGCGCCCGTCGAGGGACGGCTCGACGGCGGCAGCGTGGTCACCCCCTGGCTGGTCGCGCTGCGCATCCGCGGCGACGATGGCCGCCGCGCTGACCTCGTCCTCACTACGGGGTCCGCGCCACTCGACGAGTTGCGCCGCCTGCGGGTGCGACTGCTGACCGACGAATCGCTGCGGGCCTGAACCCCGACGGCCTCGCTGCAGCTGCGCCAAGCGGCTCAGGGGGTGAGCACCGTGTCCACGGCTTCGCAGAGCATCTCCGGCACGTCGCGGTTGTAATGCAGGCCGCGGCTCTCGCGCCGCTGTTGCGCGCTGCGCACGATCAAACGTGCCACCTCGGCGACATTGCGCAGCTCGAGCAGGTCGTTGTCGATACGGTGGCGGGCGTAATAGGCGTCGATCTCGGCGTAGAGGGCGTCGAGGCGTCGCGCCGCCAGCGCAAGGCGCTCATCGGAGCGCACGATGCCGACCAGGTCCCACATCAGACGGCGGATCGAGTCCCAATCGTGAGCCACCCGCACCGACTCGCGCGCTGGCGTGACACGGCTGTGGTCCCAATCCGGCAAAGCCGGCGGCGGCGTCGCAGCCTGCGCGAGGATGTCGGCAGCAGCAGCTTCGCCCATCACCAGGCACTCGAGCAGCGAATTGCTGGCCAAGCGGTTTGCGCCATGCAGACCGGTGCAAGCCACCTCACCCACGGCATACAGCCCTTCGATGTCGGTACGGGCGCGCGCATCGGTGAGCACGCCACCGCAGCTGTAGTGCGCGGCCGGCACCACCGGTATCGGGCGCAAGGCCATGTCGATGCCGAGTTCCCGGCAACGCGCGTCGATGGTCGGAAAGTGTTCTGCGATAAAGCTGCGCGGATGGTGACGCATGTCCAGCCAGACGCAATCCAGACCACGCGTCTTCATCTCGAAATCGATGGCGCGGGCGACGATGTCGCGCGGCGCCAACTCGGCGCGGGCATCGTGCGCCGGCATGAAGCGCGTGCCATCAGCCAACACCAGCTTACCGCCCTCGCCACGCAGCGCTTCGCTAATCAAAAACGACTTTGCATCAGGATGATACAAACATGTCGGGTGAAACTGGATGAACTCGAGGTCGGCCATGCGGCAACCGGCGCGCCAAGCGATGGCGACGCCGTCACCGGTGGAAACGTCCGGGTTGGTGGTGTACAGGTAGACCTTGCCGAGCCCGCCGGTGGCGAGGATCACTGCCGAGGCGCCGAGCGTCTGCACTTCGCCGCTACGCCGGTCGAGCACATAGGCGCCGTCGACGCGGCGGCCCGCGGAGCCGCGTGCGCCACGGGTGACCAGATCGATGGCGACGCGCTGCTCAAGAACGGTGATGTTGGGGTGCCGTTTGATGCGCTCCTCGAGCGTCTCCTGCACGGCGCGACCGGTGCTATCGGCCACGTGGACAATACGCCTCGCACTGTGGCCGCCTTCGCGGCCAAGATGCAGCACACCACGATTGTCGGCCTCGGCGGTGAACGCCACGCCTTGCGCCTGCAACCAGCGGATCACTGCCGGCGCACGGGTCGCGATGCGCTCCACCACGTCGCGGCGGCAGAGGCCGGCGCCAGCCACCAGGGTGTCCTCGACATGCGCGTCGACCGAGTCCTCGCGCGCCACCGCCGCCGCGATGCCGCCCTGAGCCCAGGCGCTGGACCCCTCAAGCAAAGCACCCTTGGTGACCACCGTGACGCGCCGTCGATCCGCCAGATGCAGCGCACTCACCAGTCCGGCAAGGCCGCTGCCAAGGATGAGCACATCGGTGGTGTGGGGGAGTGAGGACACTAACGAACCATTGAAACCGTAGGCATCGGCATAGGGCAGGGCGGAGAAGAACGGGGCGGATGCGGCGAGCGGCCGTTATACTGGCACAGCGGCCGCCAAGCAGTCGCCAAGACACCATACAAGAACAGCAGGGGAACGCTTCACGATGAGCGACCGCGAGATCGATCAGCAGCTCGTCGAGCGCGCCCAGCGCGGCGACAAACGCGCATTCGACCTGCTGGTAGTCAAGTATCAACGCAAGCTCGGCCGACTGTTGTCGCGCTTCATCCGCGACCCGGCCGAGGTCGAGGACGTGGCGCAGGAAGCGTTCATCAAGGCATATCGGGCTCTGCCCAATTTCCGTGGTGAGAGCGCGTTCTACACCTGGCTCTACCGCATCGGCATCAACACGGCCAAGAACTA